>JAUWGT010000180.1 GCA_030606265.1 Candidatus Stahliibacteriota bacterium
GCGGTAAGTGGCAGGCTTCGCTCATTGTTGGCAGTGTGTCACTTGCGGCACATCTTATCGATTTTTTTGGCACTTTGAAAGTGTGCCCAGATCTCTCATTTGAAGCAAACCCTATCTGGTGTGTTGTTGTTGAAAAGATGGGACTTTCTTTGGCGCGATGGTATGGGTTTACAGGCAAGGTGCTGCTGGCAATTATAAGTTTTGAATTTTTTGCCTATTATCTTATTCAGCGAGAAACTTTATTGCCTGACCGAGCACAGGGATTCTTTTCTTTCTGGCAGAATTTTGGTAAGAAAGACTTGAGTAAATCAGCCATTCGTTTTGCTAATATTAAGAATCTTTTCGCGTTTCTGTTTGCGCTTATCGGTCCTTTTTGCTTATACATCGCATTGCTCAATAGCATCACTGATAGTGAATTATATATGCATATGCCATCGATGCCGCTCATACTTTTACTGTACTTGTTTTTTCTTGTACTCGGTTTTTTGTTCGGTAATTATTGGTCGTTCAAGAGAAAAAATAGCAAGTGAAGGAGTAACAGTGTCCCGGAGAGTAGTTAAAAGATATGAGTAAATTCATTGAGGTTTTTAGACATCAGCAGCCGTACGTTGCTGAGATGGTGATCGAAACGTTGCGTAAAAATAATATGCCCTGCTACTTGCAGCAGGGTTCAATTACCGGAATACTACTTTCTCCAGTGACTCCAGTTGCCGGGCCAGGGGTTGAGTATGTGGTTTTTGCCCCGGAAGAAAAACTTGATGAGGTAAAAATAATCGTAGATAGCCTTCCAATAGATAAGGAGTTGTTGAATGTCAAGTGGATTAAGAGTAAAGACCCCCGGCGCAGAAGGAAACTCTGGTTGTTCTGGTTTCTCATGTTGGGTGTGCCGGCCGCTATTTGGTTTATCATCCAGTTCTGTAATTTTTTCTTGAGAAGATAGAATATAGTTGCAGGAGATCAAGATATGAAGAGCGCTAAGAAAGAACTTTGGTTTCATACAAAGAACCGGATGGAGTTCATAAACATTACTCCGAAGGTTGAGAAGACATTGAAAGAAAGTGGGATAAAAGAGGGTTTTTGTCTGGTAAATGCAATGCACATAACGGCGAGCGTTTTTATTAATGACGATGAAAATGGACTGCATGCAGATTATAAAAAATGGCTGGAAGAGAATATCCCACACAATCCAGAACTCTATGCACATAACCTCACCGGTGAAACGAATGCGGATGCCCATATAAAAAGACAGTTAATGGGGAGAGAAGTGGTCGTCGCGGTGACTGATGGCAAGTTAGACTTTGGCCCCTGGGAGCAGATCTTTTATGGTGAATTTGACGGCAAGAGGGACAAACGAGTTTTAGTAAAAATAATCGGTGAGTAGTTACAAAGGAGAAGAATGCCTGGTATCATTCTCGTGGGGAAAAATTGGGGTCAAATCTTTACATTATACATTAGGTATTGACATCAACTATCGAGGGTATATACTAGCTGCATGGCGAGACCTTTAAGGATTCAGTTTCCTGGAGCGTGTTATCATATAACGTGTCGGGGTATTGAGCGCAGGCGTATCTTCGCAAGCGATCAGGATCGAGAGCAATTTCTTGCCCTGCTTGCTGTTTCTCTGGAAACCTATCAGGTAACACTGTTTGCCTATACGTTGATGGGGAATCATTTTCATTTACTTATTCAGACGAGGAAGGCGAATTGTTCAGAATTCATGCGGCATTTTAATATATGTTATACCGGGTGGTTCAACTGGCGTTATCAGCGGTGTGGCAATTTGTATCAGGGTAGGTACAAAGCATTTTTAGTTGATGTTGATAGTTATATGTTAGAAGTGTCACGCTATCTTCACATGAACAGAGTGCGGGTGCGAAGGATGCGTTCATGGTCCTATCAAGAGCAGTGGAGCTATCTTCGGTCATATCCATGGAGTAGTCTGCCAGGCTATCTGAGTGAACAGGATGTTGATCGGGTGACTGACTATGATTTTTTATTAGACATGGTGGGTGGTCGTCGTCGATATCGTGATTTTATGCGTGATGGGTTACGGCGTGGTGTTGTTAATCCTTTTCACAAAGTTAAATATCGTCTTATATTGGGTACGGATGATTTTGTGAAGGAGGTGAAGCAGTACTTATCCCGGGTGTCTCGTCGTGAGCAGCCATCGTACCGTGGGTTAGTGACGGGTTCCTTAGAGCCTGAAGTGGTCTTAGGCACTCTGGAGAGGGAGTGTGGGATCAGTCTTGAGTCTTTATCGCGACGTGGTACACACGGTATGTTGAGAGGAATTATTGCTGAATTGTTATACAGATATTGTGAAATTACTCAAGCTCAGATAGGTCAGATTCTTGGGGGTATTGATTATGTATCAGTGCACCAGCTGCGTCGGCGTCTAAAAGCGAAGATGACTGAGAATACAGAGGTGCGTGAGCGTTTTACAGAGATTGAAACCCGGATTAAAGCATTATGTATAATGTAAAGATTTGACCCCAATCCTGCCGTGCACGAATATCTATCTTCTTGATTTAATATGTAAAAAGATGTATAATTTGCTAGGTGAAAATGATGTTATCTGACTTTAAAAGATGTCAATCAGAAATTGAACAATCTATCTCGAATTGCCTGAAACATAACAGAAGCATGAAAAAGAAAATAGGTTTTCTAACCTTCATTTTATTTGTAGTATTGTCTAGCATCGCTTGCGTAAAATCACAAGAGGTATTTAGATTTATGCATCAAGAATTTAGTTACGACAACCAGATATGTATCACTTTCAGAATTCCAGCTGCACAATCATATAGTATAGTTTCTGAAAAATTTGGTGCACATGACAGAGATGAAAAGCCCTATTTAAACAGAATGTCTAAGGCAGAAATGACAAAATTACTCAAAAAACTCTCGCTTATGCCCCAACTTAGATGGGAATCTATGACTGCGAGGCCTTCTTATCCTAGTAATCATATCTATATACTAATTTTTGGTCCCAATGGACACCTTTATATGTGTTCACTAGGTTATGGCAATGAAGCCTGCAGCTTATTAGAGGAAATTATAGAAACCATTGACATAAATATAAAAGACAAAATAGGGCAAGCCATTGAAATTTACTTACAAAGTGACAGTAAGTAGATGCCGAAATGGGGTCACCTATGAAAAAATTGCACTTCGATGAACTCAGTACAGATTTAAAAAATTGCAACAAATTCTGATTTACAAAACCTACCGAGACTTTAGATTTTGTCGAATGTCAAAACCTGCCACCTTTTTCTATTGAAAAAGGTGTTGACTTTAGTGTTACTTTTGTTATATTTTCTCATGATTCAAATTGTGAATTACAGTTTTGGAGAACATAAATTAATAATATGAAATTATGAAGGTAATTCAATTCTTTCTAGATAAAATCATCGCTCCTTTGGTAGTAGGTTTACTATTATTTTTAGTTGCAGGTATTCTTTCTCAAATAAATACTGGTGATTACTGGCAATTTTTTGCACGTATCCCGTTAACAGTGTGGATAATCATTGGATTGATTGCATTAATATGGATTATAATAATTGTGTATCGTAGAAAATTAATAAAACTGGAGAACAAAATTCGTGAATTCAAAGCAGTGTCTAAAGTCAAACCGATTATTAGAAATAATGTCTACTGGTTTCCCAATAAAGATGGGTCAGAAAATGGTCCATTC
>JAUWGT010000022.1 GCA_030606265.1 Candidatus Stahliibacteriota bacterium
ATCTATTTCCTCCTTGGGCACATTGCTTTTTGATTTGATCATGTCAATATATTGTCGGCTTATACGAATACGTGGGGTCCTTTCTTCATTAAGGATAGCGCATAATTCATTGTCCCGCCAACGGATGATAAAATCTGGTGATATATAGCGTGATGTTGTTCCTGAGTAGCGCCATCCAGGTTTGGGGTCTAATTTCATGATAGTCTCTTTTGCCTTGCTGTAGCGTGCGGCGTCTATATTGAGCGTTTTTATTATTTCCCTGGGGTGATTTCCTTTCAGGTTTTTCAGGTAGTTTTTTACAAGAAGATACTCGACTGAATTTTCGTCATAGCCAAGATGGCATAGCTGTACTAACAGTGGTTCTTTGGCGTCGCGCCAGGCGCAGCCCACGGGATCAAAATATTGAATTTTCTTCAGGATACACAAAATATCTTCGAGGATCAATTCCCCTCCACTCATCTCTTCCGGTGATAAGGCAAGATGGCCATCTTCCTCAATGTTCGATATGATCATCTCAGCGATTTTCATGTCTTGTTCACTGAAAGCCGCTCTTGCCTGTCGCATGAGAATATCGTACAATTTCTCACCTTGCTCAGGTACATTATCGAGTGGGTCAAATTGGCGATCTGCTTTTCCGAAGTTGATTGTTGTATCCTCGGCAAATAGTTCAAGAAGACTCAAATCAATACGTTCGCTTTCCTCTTTGGATTCTTCATCCTGGTTTTCTTCACCAGCGTCATCAGTTTCGATATCTGGTTCTTGGGTTGTTTGTTCAAGCAATGGGTTGGTTTCGATCTCCTTACGCAAGTAGTTTTCCAATTCAAGGTTAGGTATTTCAATGAGTTTGAGATAATAGACGAGTGTCGGCAACATGTATTGCTTGAGTTCTGGACGATATTGAAGTTCGTGGCTGCGTCTGTTCATACTTTCAACCTTTATATAATTATAGTAAGAACTAAGGCATTGTCAAGGTAAGCATTATCTTAGTTCTATTCTAGAACGAGGATCGATACCGGTTGGCAATCTAACATTACGTTATCCTCAGTCACACCACATGCCGAGATTCGATGTTTACCCGGTAATAGCCGCCAGGTTATCTTGTAGGGTTTGGATACCGTACCGATGAGCGAGTCGTCGACAAACCATGAAATCTGTTCTAATGGATAAGATGTATGAACGTGGAAGGTTAGCACCTGATACTCATTACGCAGGATAGGGTCTATCTTGAAGATATCGCCGTCGCCGGGGAATGATATGACAATATCCTCTTGGATGCTTTGGTCAAATCGTCGACCTTCACTTTTGTGAAATTGACTGCGTAATGGCTCATCGCTAGTATGATGGTGACATATTAGGTTAGGTTCAGTGCCGCGTATGAACATCTCGGTCATGGTATTGTTGCAATGCGGACCCGCGAGTTCACCTGATTCCGTACAGATGGCACTGACTATTATGTTACCTGGTTTCGGATATTTGATTGATGCTGTAGTACGATGGAGGAGGAGCATAATGTCCCGGAAAATAGGTCCTGCACCAGTGATGCCGGATACATGGTGCATGGTGCTACCATCGAAATTCCCGACCCATATACCAAGGAGATATTTATCAGTAAAGCCAATACACCAATTGTCTTTGAAATCTTTCGATGTTCCGGTTTTTACGGCGCAGAAAAATGGCAGGTTCAAAGGACTGTACAAACCGAATGCTGGACTGCGGGCATTATTGTCGCTTAGTATGTCCATTATGAGATAAGCTACTTCTGGCTCGAATATTTTCATTGGTTTACGGCGTACACCAATATCTGTGGTATCGATATTGAACAGTTCTTGTTCGGTAAGGAAACGACCATAGTGGGCAAAGACTGAGTAGGCACGGGTTATTTCTTTAAGGGTGACTTCGCCATTGCCAAGGGTTAGGCCTAAGCCATAGTAGACCGCTGATTTATTAAGACTTCTAAAACCAAGCTGGAGGCATCGGTCAAGGAGCATTTCCGGACCCAAATCACTGCATACCCTGACTGCAGGTATGTTATAGGAACAAGCCAGGGCAGTTCGTAGACGCACCATGCCATGGTATTTCTCGTCGTAGTTGCGCGGCATGTAATCGCCGCCAAACGTATTTTCAAAGATTGGTTCGTCTGGGATCAATGTGGCAGCAGTGCAGTTGTTTTCCAGGGCAAGGGCATAAGTGAATGGTTTCAGTGCGGAACCGGGTTGCCTCAATGCTCTCACACCGTCTACTTCACCTTCAATGAGAGGATTGAAGAAATCGACCGAGCCAACATAAGCCAATACTTCCATGGTTCGGTTGTCAAAAACTATGGCGGCAGCATTGGTAACATTGGCGTTGCTCAAACGATCGATGTTGTTCTTTAAAATGCATTCAATTTCTTTCTGCAAATGGATGTTCAGGGTCGTTTTGACAGTGCTCACATCTTGTTGTTTATTTTCGTTGAGATAGACGAGTACATGCTCACAAAAATGAGGTGCAAGAAAGTTACTCTCCTTAGGTATCAGAAAAATCGGTTGTTCTAGTCCACTCTGGCATTCATTTGAATCAATGATACCATATTTGAGGAGACTGATTAGGATCTTTTCTTGGCGGTTTTTTATCCGATTTGGATGTCGGTAGGGGTTGTAAAATGAGGGTGCTTGCGGTATCCCGGCGAGAAATGCCGCCTCGGTTGTCGAGAGGTCGCAGGCGGGTTTCCTCAGATAGAGATAGGAAGCTGCCTCAACCCCATAGGTTTGATTCCCGTAGGGCGCATAATTGAAATACAACTCGAGGATTTCTTTTTTACTGAGTTTAAGTTCAAGGTTGAGCGCAACAAAGGTTTCGATGAGTTTGTATGCAAGGTTTCGTGAGGGAGAGTTAATTAGATTACGAGCTAGTTGTTGGCTGATCGTTGAGCCTCCAGATACAATACGTCCATGTAAGAGGTTCTGGACCACAGATCTGAGTATCGCAAATGGATCAATTCCTTTGTGCAAAAAGAAACGCTTGTCTTCGCTCACAATCGTTGCTTTGACTAACCATGGTGATATCTTATCGATCGTGCAGTACCGGCTTGTAGCATCTTGATTAGAAAGTACTTCGCGCAATATGGTATTATTGCGGTCGAGGATTCTGATCGAAGTCATTTTATTGTACTGCAAAATCTGACGCCGGGTCGGCAAGACAAAAGTAATGATCGCAAATAAAGAAAGGATTAGTGAAATGAGTAGTATCTTGTGCCCGGTCATTATCTGATTATATTGCTGTGATTAAGTTAGTCAATCCCGTTAGAAATACAAAGATAGATTTCACTAAATCCCACCAGCATAAATAGAAATATTTCAGCATCATATACTATGAGTCCTTTAGAGGGTATTTCTAACGGGATCAACCCCGCCCCGTTGAATGAACTTTTGGAAGAAGCATGAGCATTTCTGTTGCGTTATTTAACGGGGGCCCGTCGTATTTTGAGGTTCAGAACTTCTGATATCTTAGCTTCTTAAATTCATCTTTTTCCAGGTTTTTAAGTCCGGAAGATGTCGTTTATTTCTTTCCTTGTTATAGGGCCAACTGCTGCAATCGTGAAGTTTTTCGGGTTCAAGTACTGAGCAATGAGGTTATTTATATGCTGTTCATCGATCGCATGAATCTTTTTGATGACATCATCTACCGAAGTGGTTTTTTTGAAGTTCAGCATTTCCCTCCCCAATCGAAGCATGCGATTTGTCGAGCTTTCCAGGCTCAATAGCAAATTACCTGATAGGTATGTTTTGGCAAGTTCTATCTCATCTTTATGAAAACCATTTTTCTGGAGGTCGATGAAAATCGCCTTCAGTTGTTTGGCGACGCCCTTAAGGTTCGCTTTGTCACAGACGAAATAGAACCCGGATAAACCACAGTCACTGTAGAAATCGAGAAACGATTGTACATTGTAAACAAGACCCTCTTTCTCACGTAATCCCTGAAACAAGCGAGATGACATACCACCACCAAAGGCAGTATTCATTATCGAGAATCGATATCTCAAAGGCGATGTGAAGGCAACTCCAGACAGACCGAAAGCAACATGCACCTGGGAAATATCTTTTCTGCGCTGGACAATAATCGAACCACACTGACTTCTTGGTTTTCGTCGTTTTGTCTTAACCGCCCGTAGCTGTCCAAATTTGTCAGCCGCCAGTTGTTGGATTTTCTTTCGATCGAAGTTGCCGCTGATTGCAATCACAATATCTTTGGTCAATAGCCTACGGTAGTGTTTTTTTGTTTTTCTTATATCGATTCGCTTGACTGATCTTTTAGTTCCGGCAATAGCGCGTCCTATCGCATGATTTGGAAAAAGGGCTTTGAACAGTAGGTCAAAGACATAGTCGCTGGGGTCTTCATTACTTGATTTTATTTCTTCAAGGATTACAGATTTTTCTTTGACGAGTTCCTTCTGGACGATTTTGGTTTCTAATAGCAGTTCAGCAATGAGGTTGAAGACATCGGTAACGTGTTCTGACAGAAATTTAGTTATGATGACCAAATTCTCTTTTGTTGTATAGGCATCAAATGCGCCGCCAAGTCCTTCAATAAACTTGACGATGTCGAGCGATGATTTGTTTGATGTTCCTTTGAAAAGCATATGTTCGATAAGATGCGAGATTCCGTTATCGAGCGGAGATTCGTCGCGAGAGCCGCAGTTAATGAAAAACCCCAATGAGAACGAGTAATACTTGGGGAGTTGTTCAGTAACGAGTGATATTGAAGGCGAGATTTTCTGGTGGGTTATTCTATTCCTTACGGATGAGATCTATCCTCCCTTGTTCATCGATCTTGAGTACCTTGACGACAATTTTATCACCAATGCTGACGACATCGCGAACCTTGTTCACACGCTGCTTCGAAAGCTTGGAGATATGCACGAGTCCTTCTTTGCCTGGGAGGATCTCCACGAAAGCTCCAAAATCCATTATTCTTTTAACTTTACCAGTATACGTTTTGCCGACTTCGGCTTCCTGAACGATCGACTGAACAATATCTCGTGCCTGGTCGACTTTGTGGGCATCAACACCGGAGATTGTGACTTTGCCGTCATCGTCGATATCTATAGTTACTTCAAGGTCAGCGATTATTTTCCTTATTGTTTTACCGCCCGGACCGATCACTTCACCGATTTTTGTCTTGGGTACTGAAAAAACGATGTTTTTAGGTGCATATTTCGATATTTCGCTACGCGCGGTCATTATCGTGCTGTTCATCATATTCATTATTTCCAAGCGGGCTTGTTTTGCCTGGGTTAAGGCTTGGGTGAGTATGTCCACCTGGAGTCCGTGTATTTTTAAATCAAGCTGTATTGCGGTAATGCCGTCTTTTGTTCCAGCAACCTTAAAATCCATATCACCGTAATGGTCTTCATCGCCGAGTATGTCGGTGAGCAGTACGAAACGATCTCCTTCTTTGACCAGTCCTATGGAGATCCCTGCTACGGCCGTTTTAATAGGTACGCCAGCGTCCATTAGAGATAAAGATGAACCACAAACTGTTGCCATGGAGGATGAACCGTTTGACTCCAGAATATTGGAAACGATACGAATCGTGTATGGGAATGTGCCATCGCTAGGCAGAACTGGTTGAAGGGCTCTTTCAGCAAGAGCGCCGTGACCAATTTCCCGACGGCCAACACCACGAATTGGTCTGACTTCGCCGACTGAAAAGGGTGGGAAGTTATAATGGAGCATGAATGTCTTAGATCCTTCACCGTATATCGCATCTATTCTCTGTGCGTCGCTCGCCGTGCCCAGGGTTGTGACGGCAAGGGCTTGTGTTTGACCGCGCGTGAAAATTGCTGAACCATGGGGACGTGGCAGGAGACCGATTTCACAAGAAACTGGTCTGATTTCGGTCAAGGTGCGACCATCAATGCGCTTCTGTTCTTCCAAAACATGCTGACGCATGCTTTTACCTAAAACATCATCGATCACCACCTCGACTTTTTTTCCGATTTCTTCGTCGCGGTCCTGGAGCTTTTCAACGGTTGTTTTAACAAGTTGATAGATTGCTTGTTGCCTTATTTCTTTTTCTTTGAGTGCATACACCTCGTCAATGCCATTGCCAATCGCTTGTTTTATTTCATCAAACAGCGCTTCGTCGACAAAGGGGTTGATCATTTCTATTTTTTCTTTACCGATTTTTTCTTGAATCTGTTCTTCGATTTCGATTATACGTCTGATTTCTGGTTGCGCAAATTTGATCGCCTCCACGATTTCTTGTTCAGAACATTCGTTTGCACTTCCTTCGATCATTACCACATTATCTCTTGTTCCGACGATCACGAGGGTAAGAGTGCAGCTATCTTGTTGTGTTATACCCGGGTTGATTATGTATGAGCCGTCTTTAAGTCCGATTTTTACCGCGGCGAGCGCTGTCTTGAAAGGAATCTCCGAGATCAATAGCGCGGTCGCGGCACCGATTACACCCAGAGTATCAGCTTCGTGCTCAATATCTGATGACAAGAGGTGAGCGATTATCTGAACTTCGTTGTAGAAGTGTTTGGGAAAGAGCGTTCGCAATGGACGATCAATAAGGCGTGAGGTTAGAATTTCATTTTCTGAAGGCCTCCCTTCACGTTTAAAAAAGCCACCTGGTATCTTGCCGGCGGCAAAGAGAAGTTCGCGATAATCAACGCTTAGCGGTAGGAAATCCATATTCTCTCTGATCTCCCTTTTATAGGTCGCGGTAACCAGGAGAACGGTTTCACCATACGACACCATACAACTGCCCGCCGCTAGTTTTGCGACGTGACCAGTTTCAATGCGTAGTTTCTTGTCACCCAAGGTTAATTCTGCAGAATACAATCTAACCCCTTAAATGAAGAACTTCAATAATTTTTAAATATCTGGTTCTGTCTTTTCTCATTAAATAATTTAGATGGCGACGACGATCGTTCACCATTTTAATAAGCCCTTGTCTGGAATGTTTGTCCTTGGGAAATTCCTTAAGGTGCCCGGTCAGGATTTTGATCCGTTCAGTTAAGATCGCGATCTGGACCTCAGGTGAACCCGTGTCTTTCTGATGTCTTTTGAAAGTCCCTATGATTCCCTGTTTGCCTTCTTTATTTAAAGCCATTCTCAATACTCCTTTCTCATCAACTTAACTTGCTTTAGGATATAGTAACGATATCCTAAAGCAAGTATCCACATATTTTCAAAAAAGTCAAGGGGGCTGCTACATTTCAGGTATTTATCAGTGATCTACTCTTGACCCAGGGGGTTTGCGCAGTATAATCCAATGTGTCTACAAAGAAGCTTGCCTATACATTGACTATCATCTACAGCATAGTTATCGGGATTACTCTACTAAGACTGGCACTTGGGCCTCAGACTTTTACTATCTACGCCTCTTTGATATGGGTCTTGCTCTACCCGGTAATTCTGTTGAGATACTTGAATACGACAGTCGTCTTCATTATACTCTACTTGGTTCTTTGGTCTTACATAATAATCAAAAATATCTTTGTATACAAGTACGCAGCGCTCAGTACCTGTCTCTGGACCGTGGTCTGGATCGCATTAGTGGCAGCACCTTTTGTCCCTTTTGGGATTCAGTATTTCTCATTATTGAGATACAGTACAGTTATTTACTCAGATGCTGCACGTATCATGCCTTTTATCGGTTTGTTCGCAGTTCTGGTTATGCTTAATTACTTGTACTTCAGACAAAGGCTGTCGACTTCAATACTTTGGGCAATGGGTTTGTCTATGGCGATAATCCTTTTGATTACTCTATCTGATTTACTGCCCGTTTTGACAACGCAGCCTTTTTTCTATGTTCTTCAATACCGCGTGTCATTCATTAACGCGGTCATAATAAGAGTACCAATAATCGCTCAGTTATTACTCATTGGCAGCTCTTGTTTCATGCTTGTCTCTCTCGACAAGAATTTTATCGCCGAAACGAGGAGGAAGGGGATGGCCTTTAGACTTGTCTTGCCGTCTGTTGTCACAAGCATGCTGATGGTTTTCATTGCGCTCCTTCAGAATGACTATAACCGATACCGTAACTTTGATTATAGTGAAGGTCTGACCACAATATTCCTGACTAGCTATGAGGATCAAGAGATCATCTGGTTTGATAAACGACAGGTCAGGTTATGGGCAGGTGATTTCAATTGGCTTTATCCCTTTGGCAAATATGATCTGGCTGATACATTGCAGCAGCATGCTAAGGAATTGGGCAGTATGACAATCATCGAAGGTGTGCATTTATATAAGCTTCAGCGAATATTGAAACTCTTGGCGTATTGCCCACGCGATACTGTTGTTTATAATGCACTATGCCATATCATTGAGCAACGAGTGTACCGGGTCCCGACATATTTGGAACCTTTGCTTGCCGGGGTCAGAGAGCGCTTCGCCGAAGAAAATAAGGAAATCATGGTCAAGGGATGGGTGGTACTTAATGGTGTACCGTGGAGAAATATTGTTTTTTGTATTAACCGGTGGTTTGAAGATAAAGCAAAGATCTTACATTTTGATAGGGTTTGGAAAGATACGACTGATGTAAACGGTCGTTTTGAGTTCAGCTGTTTTGGCGGTGACGATCTGGCAACCCTCTATTTTCAGATTTATTTCATGGTTCCAGCATTGAGTAGGAGTAATGGATTTGACTACATAAAAATATCAAATATCCCATATGAAATCAGGACACCTGGAACGTATGTTCTTGATACCATCAAGATCGAATTGGAGCCGTCTGATATTGCTCAGGATTTGCGTGAGATCATCATCGATCCGAGCGTCGCCTTAGATTCATTTGAGCTATCGCTCCCTGATATAGGTTATGATAGATCTGTTGCTATTAATGGTATAGTGTCGAAGCACGGTAGGCTGCTCGCGAGGGATATTGCAGTACAGTATTTAGCTGATGGAGTCAAGGACTACAGGTTTGAACAGCGCCTTAAGGCAAAGATCAGAACCTGGCGGTTTTTCGGCTCGGGTGATGAGCAGACAATAAAAATATACATAAACCCCGGGCGATCTCCCCTTTTATAGGATCACGCATTGGGATTTTCTTCGGCTCAGATCAGGTGCAAGGGGTCAGGATTTTTATCAGGTAATCGTATTCAAGATTGACCAATGACCCGATTTTCAAATTACCGAGGGTCGTATTCTGTAAGGTATAGGGGATTACTGAAACTGAGAAAATATCGTTTGATATTGACATAATGGTCAAGCTGCAACCATTAATACTGATCGACCCTTTTTCAATGAGATATTTCTGATTCTTTCTGGAAATCTGAAAGAAATATTCATTACCCTTTTTCCGGATAACTCTTGCTGTTTCATCGACATGACCTAAAAGGATATGTCCGCCAAGGCGGGAAGATATGGTTAAGGCGCGTTCAAGGTTGACGCGGTCGTTGACGCGCCATTGTGAAAAGGTGGTGATGTCCTTAGTTTGCCGCATAGCCTCGACTGAAAACCCTTTGTCAGTTGTCGCCACAATAGTCAAACATATCCCATCAATTGCAATACTATCGCCTTGTTTGTTCTTTAGCGTCGATTCAATATCTATCCTTTGGACCTTGCCTTTAGTTATGTTGGCAATCTTTCCTTTTTCTTCAATTATTCCTGTAAACATGATATAATATATCCTCCCCGATATTCAATGGTTTTTTATCTTGGCTTTGCACATAGTCCAGGATCTCCTTGCTCAGTGCCAAGCCATTGCCGGTTGTTGTTTTAGCTCTGAAAAGATAGAGTTCATCGTACATCTTGGTTTTGAAAAACTGGGCAAAGACTTTGCCGCCACCTTCGATGAGAATAGAGCTAATAGCTAGTTTGCCGAGTTGCTCAAGGATCTGTGATACCTGGTAGGAAGTACCTTCAAAGTAAATAAATTCAACGCCGAGCGCGGTCAGAAGCTGAATTTTTCTCGGGTCATTGGCTTTGTTTGTTATGATAATTCTGCGACTGTTTGGGTTCAAGAAGTTGGCGTGATCAGGCATCTTGAGGTTCGGGTCGATTACGATCCTTATCGGATTATTTTTACCGAGGAGCCAGTCGGTTAAATAGGGGTCATCAAGCAGTATCGTATTTATTCCTACAAGTACGGCATTGAGTTGTCCGCGCAGTGCGTGGACAAACCTCCTTGATGATTCTGAAGTAATATATTTTTGCGGGAAGCCCGCGATCTTGCCGTCTTGAGATACCGCTATTTTCATTATCACATAAGGAATTTTTGTTGTTATGTACTTGGTATACCAGGAATTCAGTTTGCGCGCTTCGTCCTTGATGATATCGGGTGTGACCGCGATATTATGAGCTCTAAGATACTCAACTCCTTTGTTACTGACCAATGGGTTGGGGTCATTCATGCCGAGAACGACTCTCTTGATGCCTGCTTTATCGATGGCAACTACACATGGTGGTGTCCGACCAGTACAGCAACAGGGTTCGAGGTTTACATAAAGGGTTGCTCCATGTGTCTGATTACCGGCATCTGTCAGAGCGCAGATTTCAGCGTGAGCTTCACCGAGTTTTCGGTGATAACCTTGACCGATAAGCCGGTTGTTTTTTACAACCAGGGCGCCGACCCGAGGGTTGATCCCGGTACTTCCCCAAGCTTTTTTAGCCAGGGCAAGTGTTTTGGTCATAAACATCTCGTCATATTGTTCTTGCATCATGATCTTTTGCGAACATATTAACAAATCCTCGGTAGCCCCTCAGCTTCCAGCTGCAAAAGAGGGTGTATGCCACCGATCTTTGTCTCTAACCAAACCCCTGATTCTTTCACAACCTCACCGATCACTGCGGCATTTTTGCCTAAGATATGGGATTTCATGGACTTCAGTATCTTTCCAGCGGATGCTTTTTCGACGACGCAGAGGAACTTACCCTCATTAGCAATATAGAGCGGATCGATACCGAGTATTTCAGTAGCGCCGATGACCTCCTTTTTAATGGGTACATCTTTTTCCCGTATGATAATACCCATTTTCGAACCATCGACCATTTCATTTAGCACCGATACAATACCACCACGCGTTGGATCACGCATGAAGTGAATTGATGACTTGTATTTCAAAAGTGTCTTAGTGAGAAGATTGAGCGGAGCAACATCACTTTTAATACTCGAACGTAGACCCAAATTCAATCTTTCATTGATTATCGCCACCCCATGATCACCAATAGTTCCACTGAGCAAGATGATGTCACCAATTCTTATACGCTGCTTGGAAAGGTTGAGTTTTATTATACCAACCCCTGAGGTTGTTATGAAGATATTGTCGGCTTTACCTTTTTCAACAACTTTTGTATCGCCGCAGACAACTTGAACCTCTGCTTTATGCGCAGCTTGTTCAGCGGATTTAAGGATGCGTTCGAGTTTCTTTATCGCAAAGCCTTCTTCTATGATTATCGAGAATGAAATGTATTTTGGGATCGCTCCCTTCATGGCGAGATCATTCACCGTGCCGCAGATGGCGAGCTTGCCGATATCACCGCCCGGGAAAAATATCGGGTCGATTACATAAGAATCGGTCGTGAATGCTAAGTTGGTGTTTTTCAGTGTTATTTGAGCTGCGTCTTCAAGGCGTTTGAGAACCGGACTCTTGAAATATTTTAGGATTATATCCTTGACAAGGCGGCTGGTTAATAATCCACCTGACCCATGGCCTAAGCGAATTGTTTCATGTTTCATTCTGCCACCCGATCTGTAATCGCGTAAGGTGAATTGTTTTTGTCTTGGAACTCTTGGGAAATCCTAATCTCTAAATTCGAAATCCTAAACAATACTAAATAACAAAAAACAAATGACCAAAACTTTTTTTCCTCAATTCTACGATATAAAGAGAGAAATAGATAAAGATGTGAGTGTTTTGGATTTAAAACATTTGAATTTAGAATTTGTTTAGGATTTAGTAGTTCGTATTTCGTATTTAAGTACAATTTGTTCACCAGATAGTATTTTGAACTACTGATATTTATCATTTTCGAACCCCGAAATCATGCTTATATAATGTCCAGTTCAAACGAGTTCCTTAAGAAACCACGCGCATTGTGGTTTTCTTTGAACCGCCCCAAACCCCAGTTCGGGTTCATGTTCAGAGTAAACGTGCCAAGGTCAAGGTATTTGAATCCTTTAATATATCCCCATTTTAAAACTTCATAAAACAATAGATTCACTGGTCTATAGATCTGGAAGTCATTATTATGACTTATGTAGAACGCCAGCATGACATTTTGATGTGCGCAGAAAACAACGAGCCCGCCGATCATTTTTTTGTTAAGATATGCGCCAAAAAGAAGGATATCATCAGGGAATAATTTTTTAAGACGCAAAAGCTCCTCGATCGTGTGCGTAGGTGATACATTGTGTCTCATGCCGAGATTATGCTCTAAAATCTCGTAGAAGGTTTTGAAGTCTTCTGAAATAGTGATGATTACGCCTTCTCGTATTGCTTTCTTTGTTGAGCGCCGTGCATCAGGGTGGAACGTGAGGAGGGGTTCTGCTGCTTTGATCGGGATGACTGCGGTTATCTCACGCTTCTGATAATGAAACCCAGTTTTGACCAAAGCAAAATCGATATATTGATCAGGTTCTTTATAATAAATCAATGGCGTTTGCGTGAGGATAATTTTTTCGTAGCCGCGTTCTTTCAAATAGGTGACAACGTGTTCAACGATCAGACATGTCTTATGTATTCCAATCCCTTGCTTTAGCACAAAACCACCGTATGAAGCACCTTGGTGCGAAATAATAGTCTTGTTTTGTATGACCGCGGGGAACAGGGCAAGGATACTAGCTTTTTCTTTTATTATAAGGTGGTGATTCTTGAAACGTTGAGAAGGATGGTAACCAAGAAACCTTAGGGATTGAAATATTGTACCGTTATTTGCCTTTGCGACAAAATCTTCCCACTGTTTAGTATCTCGTTCGGTAAGCTTGTGTATCTCCATGCTATCTGTGACAGTATAATTACAGAAAGAAGAAAGTCAATAACCTAAGCTTGGGGTGTCATTGCACACCGAAAATGGCATCCTTAATAACAGGTTACTGAGGAGAATATGGAATAGTTCTCATATCATCCACGATATGTATGTTCTCGACATGGCTCGAACAGTAACTCTTTGCTCTTCGAGTAAGTCCCACGGAAGGGGGCGCATCGAGAAGTTCCTTTATGATGTAGTCGCCTCTGCCTGAGGCAGACAGGTGATTTATCAGGCCACCCAATTCACCCCGTTAGATAACTGTCTCTGTCGAAACTCCGCACTATTAAAACCACCATGTATCTAACGGGGTGAATTGGACAACTACAATTATTAATGCCCGATTCCTACAGTTCCTATATTCATTACCCAAAATGAGAACTATTTCATGTTCTCCGTAATATATAGTGGATTTACCGTATGAGAAGGAATTTCTTTGAAACTTTCTCGTTACCTTGTTTAAGAACGATAAAATAGACGCCGCTTGGCAAATTTCTGGTGTCTAATTTTTCTTGATACCAACCAGATGGTTGAGCTTCGTGCTGTATTGATTTTTTCCTTGCACCAGTCACATCGTAGATTATCAATTCAATATCACTCTGAACAGAAATCGTGTACTGTATATTAACTCTTCTCGTAGTGGGGTTTGGAAATACCTGTAATTCAAGTTCTTTCTCAATTTTGCCGCTCTCATATTCCTCAACACCGACAAATGTACCTTTGGCATACTTAAGACCAACGATATCCCGACCATCTATTCGCACAAACTTGTAGGATATATGAGGTCGGTTATTACTATCAAATACAAGGTTAAGGTCAGCATTAACGTGAAATTCAAGGGTATCTGGTTCAACTGATCCGCACATGCACCAGATGCTATCCTTGTAACAATAGCGGGGAAACACCGTACCCCAGTGTTTGTATAGGATATGAGGTCGGTCAAGACTATCCAGGGCAAGGCAAATCCGTACGTCAACCCAACCAATGCTTGCGATACCATAGTCAGTATTCCAGACTGAACCGTTCCACCAAGTATAAGCAAGACCTGCCTCGTGATTATATGCAATACATGGGTAATCACTACTGTTAATTGCAAGGAATAATGGGTACGTACCAGAATGACAATATATAGTATGTGTAACTAACCACAAACCAAGACTGTCATCATAGACGACATACTTCAAAGTATCGTTGGTACCATGACAGCGACTGAATGCAATATGAGGAACACTATTACTGTCGAATTTAAGCGATGGGCACCAGTCAGGCGGTGCTGGACCATTCCATGCAGAATCATAACTCACTACTGACGTATCCCATCCCACGCCATTATAATGAGCATATTTAATATAATGCAGTGAGTCCTCAATATTCCAAGAAGTATAGGCTATACCAGGCAGACCCGAGGTATCAAGATCGATCGATGAGGTGATATTCCAGAAATAGTTGCCAAGATAACCAACTGTTGAATCAACTTCCTCAATCTGCCAGCCAGTTGAATTCCGGCATCCATGACAATGATAAGTTATATCCAATGAATCATTTCTTCGGTAATAACTAAAATGGACTATATTGCTGTCATCAATAATCAGGGAAAAACCGTAGTATTTTAACCCAGACTCGACAACCTCTTTGTGCCAACCAGAATCGGTTTGCCAGGCAAACATAATAGTTTTGAAGCCACCGGTAATATAGACAACACAAGGTATACCAGTTGTATCAAGAGCCATTGAATTGAAATGATAATTTCCAGTATCAGAATATACAGAATCTATAATCTCATTTTCCCAATTTACCTGGGCGAAACCAAGTGCACAGACTAAAAAGATGAGCAGTTTTCGCATAATACTAACAAAAGCAACCAGTTTTGCTGTGTTCCTCATTTTAACTTCCTTATTCTACTTTTTCCCTGTGCCAATCTTATATAATATATTATAACAAGAGCAATGAGGATGTCAAGGGATTGATTTCAACGGAGTAAATATGTACCATTCCTCCATATAACTTGGCGGACAGGAAATGTCGCAACTACAGTGGAAAAATGTAGTCGCACGATTCATCGTGCAAAATATAGGAGTTCATCAGCTTGCTGATGTGTTGTCGTGTGCGCCATAAATGTCGCAACTACAAGTTCCACTGGAAATTGAACAATCAAAGATCAGCAGGTGAAACGTATAGTTCCTTTATGGGTTTATTTAGAAAAAACCTTAACCGGAAGCTTATTGTTAGATGATCACTTATTGATTTGCTTCTTCAGTTCCTCGAGTTCCTTTTTTAGTATCTCAAGTTCTTCTTTGAGATGCTCTAATTCCTGCTTTAATTCTTCTGTCCCTTGACTCATCAGTTTCTTAATCTCTTCGAAATCCGGTAATTCCATCTGGATATTGAATTTAGGTTTCGCACGAGCTCCCAGCTTGGCTTCTTTGGTATACTCTTTACCTGAGCGGTTAATTAGTATCTTTATTTTCTCATCAGGTTTTGCAGCAACAAGTCCCTTCAACGTCGCATACTCAACTATTTTCTCGCCGTCCACTTCTAATATTACATCACCTTTTTCCAGACCTGCCTTTTCCGCGGGTGATTTTTCAACGACCTCTTTGATAAGGACGCCATGTTCCACATCGAGTGCTGTTATCATGGCTTGGCTCAGTGCTTCGGTAGTCACGCCGAGGTAGCCGATTGCCTTTTCTTCGGCAAAGACCAGAAGCGGGATGGCAATGGCTGCCAATAGTAATATTTTCTTCATAAGAACCTCCTTGGAAAAAATACCTAAAATTACTAAATTACTAAATTCCTAAACCCTGTTGTGGGTTTAGCGTCTAAACGGGGTAGATAACTAAAAATAATCTGGGCTTGGATTTTTAGATTTTGACATTCATTTTTCATTTGATATTTGTGCCGCGAAGCGAGCATCCTCGAAAATGTCTATTCATATTCATATCATTGATTTTCGGGATAATTTGACATTTTTTTATTCCTCTTATATTGCTTTTTCTATTTTGATAATCTCGTATTGAACTTTGTTTATTGTAATTTTTTCACCCCGTGCATGCTTGAGTAGTGCCTGGGCAACCGGTGCTTCATTCGAAATGATGTTCTTATCAAGATCAGTATCCCATCGACCAAGTATTGTGTAATGGATTTGTTCTTCATCAATAAGGTTCTTGATCATTACTTTCGTACCAATGCTTACTTTGGTTGTGTCAACGCCATCAGGTGTAATGATCTGTGCTTTGTTCAATTCACTCTCGATTATACGGACTTTTCCGTACAGCTGTGCCTGTTTTTGACGCGCTGCCTTATACTCGAAGTTCTCACTTAAATCGCCGAATTCTCTTGCCCGCCTTATTTCCTTTTTATTCTCTGGAATTTGTATGGACACCAGTTGCTGTAATTCGTCCTGTTTGTTTTTCAATGCCTGTTCAGTTGTGTAAATAATATCAATTTTACGTTTGAAGAGATTAGGGTGGTGATACTCAATGATGCGTGCATAGTCCTTTTGTTTGTAATTTTCCAAAACCCGACTACTGTGTACAGCTTCGAGAATGCGTTTTGCTTCATCTGAGTTCGCCTTTGCGATAATTTTGTCAAAACTCTCCAGGTTCAGGATTTTCCATACAAGACCCTTAATACCCTTAACATAATCAAGACTATCGATCAACCGGGGGAGGAAACCCGGGTTCAGATATTCAGGTAATCTGCCGGCTTGAATGCGCTTGAGCATCCACTGATATTGCGCTGGATATTTCTTGGAAAACGAGAAAATTGTATAGTAGACATCCTTCAAAATATCAGGTGCACATTCAAGATGCTTTGCTACTTGTTCGAGGAATTTTGAGTTGTCACTGGCTAGCATGAGTTTCTTGAGGATTTTTGCCGAGTTTGGTTCGTTCTGCTCAATCAATGCCAGCAGGTTTGTTTGATGCTCAATGCTATTAAGGTGCAGGATGATGTTTTCCACACCCGTATTTTTCAGAAGCGATTCTTTTGAAAAGGTGAAGTCAACCTTTGCGCCGATGTCTTCACAAAGCATTAGAATATCGAGTGCCATGCCTGGGTCGCGTTCATGAATTCTATTGGCTATTTTTACAAGTTCGGGTAAGATTTTCTCGAACACACCAGGTGCTTTGTTTGAGAATTTCTCAGCTAACAGATACTTCTCTTCAAGATTTGCTTGCTTGAAAGTAACGATTTCCAGCACGTCTTTATCCTGGTTCGATTCAGTATAAGTATATAGTCGAGCTGTCCGTCCAGATACTCTTATATTCTCATCCTTTTCAAGTTTTTTTCGTGCCTTTTCCCACCATTTGCCAAGCTGCTTTTTTTCGACGATGCCGTCCAGGTGCTGCTTGATTTGTGATGTACTCAAAGGTTCTGAAAGGTCCTTGAGCATCATCTTTATCAGTTGTACAGGGTTTTCCTGACTCATTTGCTTGAGTGTCGATATATTTTTGTATTTAAGATTAAGAAAACTGCCTTCAGTGACCGGGATGAGTACCCCCTGTGCGACGACAAGAGACAGGAAGTGTCTTTTCTTCTTCTCGAAATCTATTATGATTTCTTTTTTATCCGGGATAGTATCGATCACTTCACCAAAACCGTACCGTTCAAAATAGAAATATTCCCCCACATCATACTTGAGAAACTCATCGAGTTTGGCGATCGCCTTTAATATCGGATCATTATTAATTAACCCTGATAGGTCTAAATACTCGTTGAGATGGGTACTTTCAGGAAATGATTTTCTGTAAAGATCTATGATACATACCCTCAGTTCAGTATTTTGTTTGCTGAAATACAGCATTTTCTTATATACTTCAAGTGCTTTTGTATATGTTTTATTTGATGTGTGTTGATCAGCAAGCATTTCCAAGAGGGGCAGGGCACGTTTTGAAGCGTGCACTTTTTTCAGTTTATCGCAAACTTCAAAGAAACTCGCGAGCTCGATAGATTCATCGAGCACCATTTCGGTCCAAAGATCTTCGAGTTTAGCAAAGTCCTTATCAAGCACAGCGCGTTTTGCCGTATCAAGTAATTTCATGATGCTATTATAGTCAACTAAGTGGTTAATTCAACACAATTAATAACCACCTCCTCCGTGTAAGAGGAGGAGGTGGCAAATAGATAGGTCGAACCAGGACAAAAGTTCTACTTCTTGGTCTTGCCGTTCTTTTTGATCAACGTGTAGATAACCGCGCCGATACCTATGGTCAGTGCTACATAGGTGATAATCCAGCCCAAGATGAGTATCGGTGGGCCGATAAGGTGGACAATGATCGGGATGATCATTATTGAGAGCCAGCCAATACTGAAGAGTCCAGGTTTACTTGTTACATTCCATTTTAAGCCTTTAGCAACCTTATCTCCGATGATGAGCGAGAGTGCAGAGAACCCAAAGAGCGCACTCAGGAAAACCGCCAGGACAAAGACAGGGATGAGTGGTATGCCGATCACTGAAACTAAGAAGAGGGCGATCAGGGGTACGTACAGCACCTCAAGACCCAGACCAAAACCAACTGATGCCCACACATTAAGTTGTAGTTTTTCAACGATTTTCTCAATCGTGCCAGGGAATATCAGGAATATGAGGAGGTTTATTATATATATGACGATCATTGCGGCGATGAAGAAAATTCTGGGGAAAATATGAGTACCTGGTAAGAACTTGGGGAATCTAAAGGCTTTACCTATACGCGGCATGATCTTCTGCAGGACGTCGAGTTCGATCGAGGTTATTTCGCCGAGCACTTCTGCGTTTTCATCACGGTCTACAGTACCACCGACCATGCTTATATCACCTCGGACTACTGAGCCTGAATCGAGCCGGACTGTACCGCCAACGACAAAGAGGTCGCCAGTTATGATCCCTCGGTTAGTTATGTTACCACCCATGACTGCGGCGTCACCGTCAATTGTACCAGTTATATCAAGGTTACCGCCAAATACTGCGACGTCGCCGTCGATCAGACCACTGACCTCAACTATGCCGCCCATGACTGCCAGGTCACCGTCAATAACACCTTCGATCTCTGCATTACCACCTTGCACTGTGACATCATCATCGACTGTGTCGCCTTCAGGCACGTGATAATTATCACCGATCACATCGCCTTTTTTAATGAGATCAATATCTATTTCTGATATGGTTTGTCCATAGGCAAAGTGTGGTTCTAGGAGTGTGGTGAATTGAGCTAAGATAGTATTTTCTTCTCGTGGAGCAGTAACAATGGTCTCGGGCAGCAAGCCAGACCACGCGATGTCTTCGTTGTCATATCTCTGAGCTTCGATAATGACCTCGTCCATTTGTCCGACATATTCAGAAGATCCAGGGTTTGATACTTGTAAGAGCATTAAAATAATAGTTAAGCCTTGCATGTTTCCTCCTTTTTTACCCGGTGAGAAAATCCCGCTTTTTTGCAGGGGATTTAATGTTTGCTTGGAGTTTTCTCACGGGATGAATTGCTTTACTAAAGAAATAAGTAATGATAATGCTTGATACTAATCCGATTATGGGCCATACAATATCGAATGAATTTTTGGCAAAAGGCATTGCAACGTGGCTGAGTGATGAGATGATGACCCTGCCTGCATTGACAATGCGTAAAAGAGCAGGTGCCGAGGTTAATATCTGATTTATTGCTTTCCCAGGTAGGGGTGAAAATGCCAAAAGCAGAATGGATGCTAACCAGGCACCTGCAAAAACCTTAGCTGTCTTGGTCCAGGCAAAGATCTTTCGAAATCCCAGCTTTTTCAGTAGGCGTTCGTTAAAACCATGTTCTGGATAAAATTCAGTGAGCCCGTAGAGTGCCTTTTGGATCTGTTCCATCTCCAGGTAAAAACGCTGGCAATCTTTGCATCCAGACAAATGAGCGTGGAGAATCTTCTCTTCCTGCGCATTTATCTCGAAATCCAGGGACTTTTGAATTAGTATTTCAATGTTTTTGTGCTTCATCACTAAGTAATACGAAGGATATTAAGAAAAGTTTCACTTGGTTTCTTGGATCAATTTAGATAGTTTATTGCGTGCCCGGTGGAGCCGGGTTTTTATCGTTGTCACCGGTATCTTGAGGATTTCACTGATTTCCTGGTATGAGTATTCCTCTTTGTGGAATAAAACCACGAGTTCTCGGTCAAGCGGAGGCAATTGAACAAGGGTTTTTTCGATTTGCGCCATTTTTCTCTTTTTTTCAGATTTTTCAACAATATCATCAGTAATCCCGTGCCTTTCGTCAAGATACTCATATTCATGTTTGTTTTTGCGAAAAAAATCGAAGGTTGTATTGTGGGCAATAGTAAAAAGCCAGGTTGAGAATTTTTTGGAAGTATCAAACCTGCCAAGTGCCTTAAAACACTTTATAAAAGTATCAAAAGTTATATCTTCAGCATCATGGAAGTTCCTCACCATCCGATAGACATAACTGAATATCCTTCCTTTATATAGATTTAAGATCTTCTGGCATGCATCTTCGTCATTATTGAGTGCCTGTTCAATTAAATCTGCTACTTTTTCAATGTTATTTTTCATTCGGGGATTGCATATCTTGAATTAGTATATATGGTTTGTTATAGAATGCAAGCCTTGACCCCTAAGATTCGAGCACGAGTGCCAGGTGTTCACCTATTCACTCATGCATAACGGCAGATATTAGATACTGGATGCTTGATATTAGTTAAAGAATCTATCATCTAGAATCTCTCTGGTCTAATATCTATATTGTCTGGTATTACCTATCCAAAATAAATTAACGTTTAAACCCGTTACAACTCAAGATCTAAAAGGTTTTCACCCTATGTTCTTAATGGCATTTCTATTTGGAGTAAACCGTTTCCATATGCTGCTATTGCATGGTTGGCAACAACAGGAAAATAGAATGAGAGGTACTTAGCATAGTGAACATCACCGGCTACTGCAAATAGAATTAGACATCTTGAGTTTACCCTGAGTTTTATATTCTGCTGTGAAACACCTGGCAGAGCAATCTCCACAGTTAGCTTGTTCATCTGCTTATCAAAATAGGTGCACACATCAGGTTCTATTTTGTGCCGGATTGTTGTCATCAT
>JAUWGT010000070.1 GCA_030606265.1 Candidatus Stahliibacteriota bacterium
GTCTGCGCTAAAAATCGAGTGAGATTTATCAGACTGCTCGATGAACCTGTCCTGAATGTCCCGAGTATATCGAGGGGAATGTAATTGAAGAATCGAGCAACTACTATTTAGAGTTCTCGACTTCGCTCGAACAGTAATTATTCTTTCTTATTACTCAAAGCCCTAAATAGTTCAATCAAATACTGCCGAATGTATGTTGTCATTCCGCACTTGATGCGGAATCCAGGTTTCTGTATATTCTTTATTTTTCTGGATTCCCTGGTCCCTTCGACATATAACTCAGGACAAGCTCGCCAGGGAATGACATAGGAAACCCCGTATCAGACTACAGGGAACTATCAAATTAAAGTATTATATGTTCTCCGTAATAAATCTTAGATCTCAAATCTGCAATTAGAATCCTTTCTTGACAATCTAAAATCTGCAATTAGAAAGTTGTGTTTTCTTATAACATATTATACTTTTGTATAACATTCTCGCTTTCGCAACTTGCTTACCAATTGAATTCTCAAGACTTAAGTCTTCATGAATTGGCATACAATTTGCATATTATATGATGTAGAGGTGAATTATGAAAAAAATCGTCTGTCTATTAATAGTCACTACATTCGCCTTTGCCGGCAGATTCGGGATTGGTATTGCTGGTGGCGGTGAATATGAAGAAAACTACAAAACGCTCACGCCTGAGACAATTCAGGATATTTTCTACGGCGCTGAGTTCTATATCCAGGCTGAGGCATTGCCCAACGTCTATCTTAAACCGACAATCTCTTACCTCAACAACCCTTCGATATCATCATCTATGGCGGGTATTGGTCTTGGTGTAAATATACAGCCAAGGCTCGGTAATTTCCCAATCGCACCCTTTTTCGGTCTAACCGGTACTATGCTTCTCCACAATGAAATGGATGTTGCTGAAGCAGTAAAAAACGGGCGCCTAAACGAATACATTGAAACATCTACACCCCAACTTATGGCCTCGGGTTATGCAGGACTCAATCTTTTTCTCAGCAAGAGTCTGTCTATAGATTGCCATTACCGCTATCACAGCCTTTCTCCTCAATACGGTGTGGAAATGATCTGGGCTGGATTATCTTATAATATTAATTGGTAGATTCTTCTTTGTAGTTGTGCAAAAGGCGTGAAAGATAGGATGGTTGGATATTGAGCAGTGTGCTGGCCTTACTCTGATTACCTCCACATCGTGCGATCACTTCTCTGATATAAGCCATTTTGAATTCAGTGACCGCTTGTTTTAGCCCTTGATCAAAGGTTTGTTTTCCTGTTGCAGCACCAGAAGGAAGGATAAGACTCTTCTTGTCAAGCTGATCACTGTTTGTCAAAACCACGGCTCGCTCAATGATATTCTGAAGCTCGCGGACATTTCCAGGCCAGGCATAAATCAGCAATTCTTTCATCGCCTGTTCATCGATATGATGCACTGCTTTGTTGAATTCCTTCGCATAAATAGACAGAAAATGCTGTGCCAGAAATGGAATATCATCTTTTCTCTCGCGTAAAGGTGGAATCCTTAGGGGAAAAACATTAAGTCGGTAATAAAGATCTTCGCGAAATAATTTCTGCTTGATCTTTTCGTCAAGGTCCTGGTTGGTCGCGGCAATCATTCGTACGTCTACTTTTATTGTTTTCGTACCGCCGAGCCGTTCGAATTCCCGCTCCTGCAGAACCCGGAGCAGCTTGCTCTGCGTTTCTGGAGGCAAATCACCAATTTCATCAAGGAGGATGGTTCCTTTATTAGCAAGTTCAAAAATCCCTTGACGCAAAGAAGTTGCACCAGTAAAAGCACCTTTTTCATGTCCAAACAATTCGCTCTCCAAAAGCGTAACCGGAATGGCGGCACAGTTAAGCGCGATAAAAGGACCTTCTTTCCTATTGCTCAAGCGATGCACATAACGGGCAATGAGTTCTTTACCGGTTCCGTTCTCACCAAGTAGCAAAACACTCGCTGTGCTCGGTGCAACCTTTTCAGCAAGCTCCAATACAACCTTGAACTCAGCGCTTACCGATATTATTTTATAGCGAGAATCTATTTCATCCCTCAACAAATTTTTTTGTTCCTGTACGCGCCGATGCATCTGTGCATTCTTGATCATGTGCGCAGCCTGGAACCCAATGATAATCAGAAGCTCTTTGTCACCCTCAGTCCAGGCACTCCCTTTCTTTTTATTGAGAACCTCGATTACACCGATCGCCTTGCCTGAAATATTCAAAGGCGCAGCAATGATCGATTTTGTCGCAAACCCGGTCTGTTTGTCAATCTGTGGGTAGAACTCCTTGTCTGACAACGTATCATGGACGACCTTGACCTTACCTGTACGCACACAGGCTCCAGCAATGCCTTTATCCAAAGGTACGGTGAGGTTTTTCAGACGCTCGGACACGTCTCCAGTGGCACTGGCAAAATAAAGCTCATTTGTTGTCTCATCAAGCAGCAATAAAGAACTTGCCTCGGCTTTTAACAATGTCTTAGCGCTTTCCATTATGATATTTAGTATTTTTGAAAGCTCTAAGGTCGAAGACAGCGAACTCGCCATCTGGACTAAAATCTCAAGTTCTTCCCTGCCGATCTTCCTGATCACGCTCTCCATAGTTGAGTATACCATAATACAAAGGTGCGTCAACCCCGTTACTAATTGTTCGAAATATGTCTCTGGAATATCAGTTACAATTCGTGTTGTATTGGCAAAAGCATTAACTCTTTACGCTAACCATACCAAGAATTAGTAACGGGGTCAACCCTCTACAGAAATGGTAAGTAGTTATTGGGTTAGGAAGCGGGAATAAAAGATATAAATTCACTAAACAATCCAGCATCTAAACCCAAACCTATCCTCCAGCTTGTAGGAATGGTAAGTGGTTATTGACAAATGATAATGACTAAATATACTGAAATCACCTGAAGAACTATGATATCTTATAGGTAACCCCATAGAAAGGAGGAATTCATGAAGATTAAAGAATTCAAAGACTATTTTGTCCTGCGCCTTGAAAAAGGCGAAGAAATCATCAACGCGATTAAACAAGCAACGCGCAATAATAAAATTAAAGGTGCGTTCTTTTTTGGACTCGGGGTCGGCAAGGACCTGGTGCTCGGTTATTATGACGCCCACAGAAAATCTTATGTAAAAAAGGCTTTTCAGGGTGAATATGAATTCACCAGTTTTAGCGGCGACATCGCCCGGCTCAAAAATGAAACAGTCGTCCATTGCCACGTTACAATAACGGACTGTGAATTCCATGCCTTTGGAGGACATCTCTTTCAAGGTATTGTACCGGCAACTTGTGAAATAATCATCTTCCCTCTAAGCAAACCATTGAGAAGGAAAAAAGATCGTGTTACTGGTTTAGCCCTGCTTGATATTGCCTAACAAAACCTCATTAAACCAACCCATAGAGTATTGCGTCAAATAAAATAGATCGTAGATTTCTGAAAAAGTACAGGGATCTACAACAATCGCTGTAATCTTGATGTGATCTCTGTAATCAAAAGGGTTCGAAAAATAGTTTTTCAGAGTTCTCGATTAAGGTAATTGACAATATCATGTTTTTTATCTATACTAACTTATGACTTTATTTTTTGAGCACATTATCACACGACGTGATTTCTTGAAACGATGTGCTTTGGTCGCATTAGGCGGCGCGCTCTTGCCTAAACTTATGAAATTCGGCAGTGCGCAAACTATCGGTTTGATAAAGCCACATCGAGCATTGTACTTTGAGAAATTGGCAAAAAAGAAAATCCGGTGTTTACTCTGTCCGCACCGATGTGTTATTTCAAAAGGCGACCGCGGACTTTGTCGGGTTCGGGAGAACCGTGATGGCGAATACTACACGCTTGTTTATTCAAACCCCTGCGCTGTGCATATCGATCCAATCGAGAAAAAACCGCTCTTCCATTTTCTGCCGGGAACAACGGCCCTGTCTATTGCCACCGCAGGCTGCAACTTCTCCTGTAAGAATTGCCAGAACTGGGACATTTCACAAACCAGCCCAGACCATACTGCAAACTACGAGCTCGGACCCAGACAAATCGTCGACCTGGCAATCCGCTATAAGACACCGACCATTGCCTATACCTATACTGAACCGACTGTCTTTTTCGAATACATGCTCGATACAGCAAAACAGGCAAGAGAAAAAGGGATTCTCAATATCTATCACTCCAACGGTTATATAAACCAAACGCCGCTGCGTGAACTGGCGCCCTATCTTGACGGCGCGAATATTGATCTTAAAGGTTACAGCAACGAATTCTATCAGGATATCACAGGAGGGTTTCTGGACCCGGTCCTTGAGACACTAAAAACCCTAAAACAGCAGGGTGTCTGGCTTGAAATCACCAATTTAGTAATACCAAACAAAAACGATTCGGATACAATGCTCAAGAATATGTGCACGTGGATCAAACAGAACCTCGGTAATGATACACCGGTCCATTTTTCACGCTTCTACCCGCAGTACAAGCTACAGAGCATACCGCCAACACCGATTGAAACCCTAAAAAAAGCTGCTGAGATCGCGCACGGCATCGGGATTGACTATGTCTATATCGGTAATGTCCCGGGTTTAAAAGAAGAGAATACCTATTGCCCAAGCTGTGGTAAATTGATAATCGCCAGAAAAGGTTACCGGATAACCGAGATTCATTTAACAAATGGTAAATGCAAGTTCTGTAAGGCAAAAATTTCCGGTAAGTGGCACTAATCATGAGAGCTAGATTACAGAAATCACAAAAAGATCACAAAGACTTCTAATTTTTTCAGGAATCTCACTATTGTTAGAAACCTCTCCCCTTTTTGTAATTCGGTTTTTACAGTTGTAGGGACACGCCATGGCGTGTCCCTACAGAAATTTTGTCCCCAATATCCTTCAAAATAATGCGATCGTCGAGCTAGCGCCATGTAATCTGAAAAAAGTGGAGAGGATTCAGCACTATTACTACTTGACACCATATACAATATATGTAAAATGTTAGCATGAAGGGCGACCAACTCAAAAAGAACCTGAAACAAGGTAAAGTCGCCAACCAGTATCTCCTGATTGCTGATGAAGCGATATTCATTGAAAATGCTATCGAATCCATAAAAGAGGTTTTGGATATAAACGAATCCTTTGACTACGACACTTTTTCCGCTTCAGAGACACCGGTTGAAGAAATAATCCAAAAGCTCTACCTCAATCCTTTTGGCTCATCCAAACGCCTCTTAGTTGTCAAGCACCTCGAAGAACTGAAGAATAACGCATTGTCAAGTTTTGCCAAAGCCATTAACCAGACAAAATCACAGAATTGCCTGGTCATGACCCGGGTAGTCAACAAAGACGCACGCCGTTCTACGCGCGGTAAGAAAAAAATTGACGAGTTGTTCTCACGGGCAGTACCCGTATTTTTTAGTACTGATAAGTCGATCATCCACAAATGGATTTCGGTTAAAACTAAACGTGACAATATCAAGCTAACACCATCATTAATGCGCTATCTTGAAGAGGAATTCAGTAATGACATCACCGGCTTAAAAAATGAATTCGATAAGATTGAAAACTATCTTCACGAAGCCGGTACCCTGAATACAGCCAAAATCAAAGATCTCGCAAAAGGACTCTGCAATTTTAATCAATATCAAGTAGCAAATGCTTTTGTAAATGGGAGAAAAGATACCTTGGAGCTCTTCGAAGAATTACGACCTTATCTAAAACACCCTGCAGAGATAGTCGATGCCCTGGCAAGAAGCTTTGTTTCCCATGTCCAGCGCAGTAACAACGCTAAGACATCGATGGTGAAATTGACCAATGAGATTACAGACATTGATAAACGGGTAAAAAGGAGTTCCACGTTTTCTTATCTAATGTTAGAACTATTCTTTTTAAGAAATGAGAATTTTTTCAGGAAAGGAGCCAGATATGGACGATAAGTGGCAAGAGTTACGACAGCTCGAAACACAGCGCACCAACCTCACAACCAAATTAGCAAAAATCGAAGAAAAAAAAGAAATGGTTAGTAACGAGGTCTACGAAAAAGTAAAAGGCGAGTATGAGGAAAAACTAAGGCACATCGACGCGAATATGAACGAACACATCGACCTCATCAAAGAAGAACTGGTAAATATCCAAGGGGAGGAAACAAAACTGCAGGAAGAGGAAAAAAATACCAATCTGCAAATAGAGGAAATTGAATTGCGCTACTCAATTGGCGAGTACGATGAAGCATCCTATACAGAACAAAGTGAGGAGAAGAAAGATACTCTCAGCACAACCAGAACTAATCTAGAAAATCTTAGAAAACGTAAGCAGTGGCTTGAAGATTTTACCCAAATAAAGGACACCGAGCAAACGATCGAGCATGAAGCGCCGGCTGAACCAGTACCCGTCGAAGAAACACCAGAACAACCCGATGCTGAAATACAGATTGAGGAACATATCCTTGAGAAGATTTCCCCTGAAGAAGAAACAAAGCTTGATGAACTCCTCGTTGAGGAAGAAGCAGTGAAGCAAGATGTTACTGAAGAAATGAAGACTGAGCAAGAACCACCAGCACAACCGGCTGATGAAAAGGAAAAAAGCACACCGTGCCCTAAGTGCGGTCACTTAAATGCACTCGATTCATGGTACTGCGAAAAGTGTGGTGCTGAGGTCCTTGATTCACCACCCTCTCAGTAGCATAGGCTAATTCTCAAACTCAAAAAACCTATGAAATACCAACCAAGTAAGGTGGAGAATAAGTGGCAGAAGTACTGGCACGAAAAAAGGATCTTTGCCACTAATCCAAAACCCAAGAAAAAGTTTTACAACCTGGTTATGTTTGCTTACCCGTCAGGCGATATACATCTGGGCCACTGCAAGAACTATGTCATTGGCGATGTCTATGCAAGGTTCAAGATGCGCTGCGGTTATGATGTGCTCCACCCCTTTGGTTGGGATGCCTTTGGCTTACCAGCTGAGAACCGGGCAATCCAGCTCGGCGTACACCCCGAAAAATCGACGATGGAGAATATCCGGACATCAGACGAATCACTGAAACTATTGGGCATCAGCTACGACTGGGACCGGGAGGTAATAAGTTGCCTGCCTGATTACTACAAGTGGACACAATGGATGTTCTTACTGCTTTACAAAAGAGGGTTGGCATACAAAAAACAAGCTCATGTGAACTGGTGCCCGGGCTGTCAAACCGTCCTTGCGAATGAACAAGTCACAGAAGAAAAATGTTACCGCTGCAATACACCGGTCGAGAAAAGGAAACTCGATCAATGGTTCTTCAAGATCACAGAATATGCTGAGCGTCTGCTTGATGGCTTAGACCAGCTTGATGGTTGGCAGGAAAATATGAAAATTATCCAGCGTAACTGGATCGGTCGAAGTGAAGGGTGCGACATTGTCTTCAAAATCGCTGAGAAAGATATTGAATTCAAGGTTTTCACCACCCGACCCGATACGATCTTCGGGGTAACATTTATGTCAATTGCCCCAGAGCACCCTATGCTTGAAAACATCATCAAGGGCTCCCCATATGAAACAGCAGTACACCAATATGCCAGTGAAGCAACCAAAAAGACCGAGATTGAACGTATGGAAAAAGAAAAAGACGGTGTCTTCACAGGTTGTCATGTTGTCAATCCGATAAACAACGAAAAAATACCGCTTTTTGTGGCTGACTATGTCCTTTCAGAATATGGCAGTGGCGTGGTTATGGGTGTACCAGCACATGACGAACGTGATTTCCAATTTGCGCGAAAATATGACCTGCCGATAAAAGTCGTCATTGAACCACCTGACAGCAAGATTGATGTCACCTCAATGACCTCAGCTTATGAGGAACCCGGAACCATGGTAAACTCCGGCAAATTCACTGGAATGAAATCAGAAAGCGGCATTAAAGCCGTTACCACATTCGTAGCTGAACAAGGGTGGGGCGGACCGCGCATTAATTACCGCCTTAAAGACTGGCTCATCTCTCGTCAAAGATACTGGGGTGCGCCCATCCCTATTGTTTACTGTGAGAAATGCGGTACTGTACCCGTTTCTGACGACAATTTACCCGTGCTCTTACCCAAGGACATAACTGACTTCATCCCCCGGGGAACATCACCGCTCGGCGGCGTCGCCAGTTTTATCAATACCACCTGTCCTAAGTGCGGCGGTAAAGCGAGACGCGACCCGGATACAATGGACACATTTGTCTGCTCTTCATGGTATTTTCTGAGATACCTGGATCCGAAAAATGGCCGTGAGTTTTGTTCAAAAAAAAATGCCGACATGTGGCTGCCCATTGACCAGTACACTGGCGGCACAAGCGAACATGCAACCGGACATCTAATTTATTTCCGATTTTTTACAAAAGTGCTTTACGACGCTGGTTATATTCCAGTCGATGAGCCAGTCATTAACCTCTTTAATCTCGGTATGCTTATGAAAAACGGTGAAAAAATGTCCTCATCAAGAGGTAATCTTGTAGCGGCACGCCAGTTCATTGAAAAACACGGTGCTGATGTTGCCCGTTTGACAATTCTCTTCGCTGCACCTCCCGAACGGGAGAGCGAATGGACTAATGAAGGGGTGGTCGGCTCAGAAAGGTTTCTGAACCGAGCCTACCATCTTGTTGTCGACAACAAGACTTCGGTTTCAAAAAACAAACCGACCAAGATACCACCAGACGAAGAAAGATTGTTTATCAAAATAAATCAGATCATCGCTAAAGTAACTGACGACCTTGAAACATTCAAATTCAATACTGCGATAGCTGCCCTCTGGGAGCTTCAAAATGAGCTCTATGCCTGCAATAATAAAAGCGCTGTCTATGGTTACGGCATATACGCTTTCATCCATCTTCTATCACCCTTTGCACCTCATTTAGCCGATGAATTGTGGTCGCTTATTGATGAAAAAGGAAGTCTCTCAAAACAGAAGTGGATCGAGTATGATAAAGCATACCTAAAAGATCGCACCACCACCATTGTTCTGCAAATCAATGGTCGGGTTCGCTCACACCTTGAAATTGAGGGCGAAATCAACGAAAAAAAAGTCAAAGACCTTGCCCTCCAAGATGCGCGGATACAACATCACATCAAGAATAAGGAAATCAAAAAGATAATCTATGTGCCGAACAAAATATTGAATATAGTCGTATAAGAAGATCTCTGGCTTTTTTCAGAGATCTGATCACTTCCCTTTGGTAAATGTCTTCATCCGCACCGCATATTCTTTCAGTTTTTTTGCAACTAGATAATTAATACTATCCTTTTCAAAACCAGTCTTGGTTCGTCTCCCCGCCTTGACACCAGTAAGCAATGCAATACCTTCATCGATCGTCTTAATAGCGTAGATGTGGAATTTTTTCGCTTTCACCGTATCGACAATATCTTGCCGGAGCATTAAATCCTCAATATTACTGGCAGGTATAATAACGCCCTGTGTACTGGTTAACCCTTTAGCTTTACAGACATCGTAAAAACCTTCGATTTTCTGATTTACCCCGCCGATCGGTTGTATCTGTCCATTCTGGTTAACCGAACCGGTCACCGCATATTCCTGGTTTATCGGTACACCTGACAATGAGGAGAGTATGGCATAGACCTCGGTACTGGAAGCAGAGTCTCCGTCAATTTCACTATAAGACTGCTCAAAACCCAAAGTTGCATCCATGGTCATAGGTTGATTTTGCGCATAACGTGATTTCAAGAAGCCGCTTATGATAAGAACACCTTTATTATAAGTTCGACCGCCAAGCTTTGCTTCACGCTCGATATTTATGATACCGGCGCGCCCAATCGATGTTTTGGCCGTTATTCTTGTTGGCTTCCCAAAACTGTAACCGCTTATTTGATACACTGAAAGACCGTTGATTTGACCAACCACCTTTTTCGTGGTACTAATCATAAGGATATCTTTCTCGATCAGTTCCTGAATCTTATCCTCCATCATATTCACTCTTCTACGCCATCCTTGAATCGCATTATCAAGGTCATCAGCACCTATACTTTTATGTTTTGCCTGACGCGCCCAGTAATCAGCTTCGCGGATAATATCGGCAATAATATGGAACCTCGTTGAAAGTTTATCCTTGCGCCCAGCAATACGGACGCTGTACTCAATAATGTCGGCAACCGCTTGTTTTGTAAAAGGGAGTAGTTTTTCAGCATGACAAATGGATTTTATGAGGGAAGCATATTCATTGATATTACCTACATTTTTGTTCATGACTGTATCAAAATCAGCCTTTACCTTGAAAATTTTCTTAAAATCCTCGTCGCGGTGATAAAGTAAATAGTACAACCACTCGCTGCCGATCATGATGACCTTGACGTCAACCGAAATAGGCTCGGGTTTGAGCGCGGTTGTCGAGAAAATGTAAAATGGATCAAAGGCTTGAATATCGATCACGCCATTACGTAATGTCCTCTTCAGAGCTTGCCAGACGCCAGGTTCAGTAAGCGCATCAAAAGCATTAATAACGAGATAACCACCATTGGCATGGAGTAGAGAACCGGCCTTTATGTTCAGAAAATCGCTGACTACCATACCTGGACCAGTAGGGTGCCGTTCGATCGTACCAAAAAGGTTCTTATATGAAGGTGTTGTCTCGAAGATGATCGGGATTAGGTCAGTATCAGCATTGTCAACAAGAACATTGACCTGGTATTCACGAAAAGCATCCTCCTTGTTTTCTTTTTTTAAGAAACGGTCGAGACTCGCCATTATCGAATTGAGCACCGCCGTCAGAAATTCCCCGATCTTTTTGCCTGGGAAGCGCTTTTTCATAACATCGACCAGATCCACAACTGCTGGTTTGACCATCAACTCATTAAGCTTTTGCAGTTCTGCATTTGCCGCATCCTGGATCTCTTTGATGCGGCTGTATATTGTAGCCATCTCAGCCTCTAATTGTTTCATCTTTTCGCGCATTTCATTATATTTCTCTTCGCTCAATTTGCCATCTTTCACCAGCGCATCGACGTCTTCCATTTTCGTCGGCTGACTATTGATGATCGGAATTATCGCAGGGCGAACAAATGGACCCATCTGAACCTGAATTACCTTGAAACCTTGTTCTTCCACTGTCTTTTCGAAATTCTGAAGTAAAGTACGGTGTTTCAATTCATACTTATCGACAATACTCCGTCTTCTTTTAGTATATTCTTCACTATTAAAAACCTGGGGTATATTCGCTTTTAGAGCATAGGTAAAATCTCTCATGGCGTTTCTAAATTTTATGCCGTCACCAGACGGTAAATCCATTAGCTTGGGCATATCAGGGTTCTTGAAATTATTAACGTACAGAAGGTCTTTTAAATCGCCCTTTTTGACTTCCATCTCTTCCAACAGTTTCGTAATCGCGGTTGTCCTTCCTGTACCAACCGGTCCAGTAATAAAAATATTATATCCAGGGTACCTAACATTGAGTCCCAGCTTTATCGCCTCAATTGCTCTGGGCTGACCAATGATACCCTCATACGTGTGCAAGTCATTGACCGATTTGAATTTAAGGATTTTGGGATCACATTGCCAGCGAAGCTGCGACGCCTTTAATTCTCGAAATTTCTTCATAATTGCCTCCATGAATTTTGCCCATGTCTACGATGTGTCTGCAAAATTCTATGTCCACGTCTCTTATTAGAAAGAAACGGGACTTCCTTGTTAAGATTATATTTCATTGCTATTACATCTCGTCTATATTCACTAAATATATCAACTTTTGAGAATCTTTAGTATACCGAAAAAATCCAGACTGTCAATACAACCTTAAAAAATATAGTCATTTAGTAATTAGGTTACTAAGTCATTTTTAAAAACTAAAAAGACTAAATAAACCCTGAAAGACGTTGTTAACGTTATAAACGCTTTTAATTACTTAATCACCAATAACTCAATAACTTGAAGCTCGCTGATTCATT
>JAUWGT010000173.1 GCA_030606265.1 Candidatus Stahliibacteriota bacterium
AGATAGTACATGAAACATATTTATTTTCTATTGGTGTATATGCTATGCCGAGTCGATATAACCAGGGGAGGGGATCGCTTCCCCCAGTATCTGTGTAACGTATATCTGGTCCTATATTATGTAGTACTGTACCAATAGACAAATTTGGCAAAATTATGTACAGAAAATTGAAATCAAATGCCCAGGAAAAACCCGTCTCATCGCGAGGCCAACCCCAGGGATCTGGTCTGCCATATTTCTGCTTGATGAATTTCCATCCAACACCCACAGAGAATCTATTATTCAATTTTCTTGCATAATGTATCTTAAGCGCAAGCCGCCAAATAGTAACATTGGGTATTTCAGGGATATAGACTCTAGCTTTACCTTCAGTAAAGTAAATTGCATCAAAACCCCACGATGATTTATGCAGTGGATATGCACAAGCAAAATAGAAATAATGCATATCTGGATGCAAACCTGTTAGATATCCACAGTAATCTACTGCAATTTTTGGTGATTCAAAAAATGCAAGTCCTGCTGCATTGTAGTAATTTGCTGACGCATCATCACAGATTGCTGTATATGCATATGCCATCCCGGTTGCCCTGGCACTCGGTGGGATGAGTAAGAATGTTGCACCAGGTCGTCGTGCTGCTGTACTGAATGAAAAAAAGGTTATTAACAAAAAAAGAACTTCTCGACTCCCCCGTACTTTAATAAAGGTACGGGCTCGCTCGAAGAGTAATAAGACATTACTGTTCGAGTCTGTCTCGAGTAAAATCGAGAGGCATAGTCGAGAACTATCCTTACACGACAAACCAATCCTCCTAGAACTCATGTATTCAAAATCGGTAACGCAAACCCATTCCCAGGGATAAGACGGTACTGTATTTTGTCTTCCCTCCAACAATACCTGGTATGATAAATGATGCCGCTCCCTGTGTGGTATTACCGGTCAGGGTGGTGAAGATATCAAAGTTGCCTATGCTAAAATCAGTTCCACCGCCAAAAGAGATTGATGGCAGAGCCGACATTGGTATGCCTTTGATCTCAAAATACTGAAAATGGAAGATGACCCCGGCGCGCAGCGGGATGAATGTACGGAACCCTAAGTTCAAACCAGCGCGCAATTTCAAATATTTGGCATCGCTTGACATACTTGCGCCACCAAACAAACCAGTCTCAAAACGCCATACCCGAAAATCCATGCCTGCGGTGGCACCGCCAGTCCCCAAAAATAACGTATTTATCACATCTTGATATACAGAATCACGCTTTTGGAAATCATAGACAACCACTGTGGCATGTCCAGTCACAATTTTGTTGAGCGTATCGACGATAAGGTTATCATCGTCGATCCTGATAGCCGGGGTTGTCATGGGGATCGATACAAGAAGTTCATAATCACCCTGGACAAATGTTGGCAAGGAAAACTCACCGCAGAGCCCAAGGCTCACATGGTGCCATTCCTTTTTCAACCCCCAATAAAACGTCGAAAGCGCAAAACTCAAATCAATATCGCCCAAACACGAAAGGATCGAATCCGCATCGATCTCAAGATCAAAGGTCGCATCGATCACCCAATCATCGATCGCTTCTACATACGCTTGTCCGCCGCCACTTACCTGACCGTCAAACAACCCAGTAAAATCACCTTTAAGTGAAACTGGTATTATCTGTAGACCAATACCACAATCAATACCCAATAATCCTCGTGCTGCGGCAATAACGAAATAGTTGGTTGTAAAATGACCTTCACCTTCACCATTAAATGCAAGGTCACCTTCAGCATCAAATTGAATCTGCACTGGGATCGAATCGCCGATCGGTATCTCATTTATGTCTGCGTGAGTAAACGTATAAGCGAAATCAAGACCATAATACGCATAGGGGCTACTCTGGGCAGTGAAATCCAAACCCAAATAATCACCTTTTTGAAACCCGAGACCAAATCCCCAACCTCTGAGATTAAAAGCAAAACCGATAAAATCAAGACCCCCTATTTGTTGAATACCCAGATCAGTAGGGATCCAGATTGTATCAAGAAACGGCGTCTGGGTATTATCAATCAGCGAATCAAAAGGGATACTGAATTGAGTGGCTATCTCCGTCGTCATTTGAGGTGAAATAGTAAACATCGCTTCAAACCTATCAGTATCTAATAGACTGGCTGGATTAAGAGAAAACCCGATCAAACCACGGCTAATCGAAGGGTTGGCAAAACCAGGATCTATAAAAAATAGATTGGAACCAGGATAAGAATACTTAAGAATCGCATCCACGTCGGCTTCTACATTGACTTGGAGCAGAATCATAAAACACAATAGAGTCATATATTGATGATAATGGAAAAAAATACCGTGTCAAGCTAACAGATGGCTCTTTGAGCGGTTATGTGACACTCACGTGTCGGTATTGGTCGCTGCGCGACGGTTGATGTTGCGATGCAACGGTTTCAAGTCACTGCCTTTCTTAGAACCGTAGACCGGGAGAAATCATAGGTCCTTAAATAACTCAATGACCTAATAACATAATTACTATCTGTTCATTATGTCTTGACAGCCCATGATTTATGCATACAATAAAGGTGGTGAATTTAATAAAGGAGGAAAATGCCAACGATTAACCAATTAGTGAGGAAAGGTAGGAAAAAGGTGTCATCAAAAAGCAAAGCACCAGCCCTGCAGAAGAATCCTCAGCGTCGTGGTGTTTGCACCAGAGTTTATATCACGACGCCGAAGAAACCGAATTCAGCGCTACGTAAAGTGTGCAAGGTTAGGTTGACTAATGGATTTGAGGTAACTGCGTATATACCAGGCGAAGGACACAACCTTCAAGAGCATTCTATTGTGCTCGTCCGAGGCGGTAGGGTCAAAGACTTACCGGGTGTCCGTTATCACATAGTGCGCGGTAAGTATGATACAGCTGGAGTTGAAGGCCGAAAGAAAAGCCGTTCTCTTTACGGTGTCAAGAAACCAAAAGAAGTTGTGACAACTTCATAGAGAGGATTAAATGGGAAGACGAAGAAGAGCACAGATACGGAGAATCCAATCTGATCCGAAATTCAACAGTATGTTAGTTAGCAAGTTTATTAATTACTTACTTTGGGATGGGAAAAAGAGCACGGCTCAAAGTATCTTCTATGGTGCGTTGGATCTCATTGAAAAACTAACCAAAGAAGACGGCCTTACCGTATTCGAAAGAGCATTGAATAATGCAAAACCAGTGCTTGAAGTAAGACCGCGCAGGGTCGGCGGGGCAACCTACCAGATTCCAATGGAAGTTAGGACATGTCGTAAAGAAACCCTTGCTATCAGATGGGTTATCAAAGCGGCTCGAGCTAGATCTGAACATCGCATGGAACAAAGACTTGCCCAAGAGATAATAGCCGCAAGCCACAATGAGGGCACCGCCATTAAGAAACGGGAAGAAGTCCATCGGATGGCTGAGGCAAACAAGGCATTCGCGCACTTCCGCTGGTAGTAAAGTATTGACCACCAAACTTATCAAAGCAGCCAACATAACCATCAATGACTGTTTGGGTGTTAAAAAAGGTGAACGAGTCGTTGTGGTCACTGATGAACCATGTCGAACAGTAGGTTATGTTCTATGGGATAGACTACGCCAGATAACTGATCCAATCCTGATTGAGATCGCACCGAGACAGATTCACGGACAAGAACCACCCAAAATGGTCGCTGATATCCTCAAGACAAGTGATGTGTTTATAATACCAACCAGTCGATCACTCACCCATACGCATGCACGCATCGAAGCATGCCGTCGTGGTGCACGAGGTACAACGATGCCTGGTATCACTCTTCAAATGTTTGAACGCACAATGAATGTAGATTATAAGCAAATAGCACGCCTGACAACGAAAATCGCCACCCTCCTGTCCAAAGTAAAACAAGCAATAATAACAACGCAGCACGGTACACGGTTGGATCTATATCTTACTGGACGTAAAGGACATATCGACACCGGCTCCATAAAAAAGCCTGGTCAGTTCTCAAACCTGCCGGCGGGTGAAGCATATATTGCGCCGCTTGAAGGACGAAGCAACGGCAGCGCGGTTATCGATGGC
>JAUWGT010000079.1 GCA_030606265.1 Candidatus Stahliibacteriota bacterium
ACTGGTGCTAAGACTTCGATCCTTGAGTTGATTGGCAAAGCCATAATTGCGTCGACTATCTGATCAGTTGTCTGGGATTGAATTTTGCGTCCGCATTTATAGCAATAGGGGGTACCAATGCGAGCAAATAGAACCCGTAGATAATCATAGATCTCAGTGACCGTACCGACTGTGGAGCGCGGGTTTTTTGAAGCGCTACGCTGTTGAATAGCGATCGCCGGCGAAAGACCGGTTATTTCATCAACATCAGGTTTATCCATCATGCCGAGGAATTGACGAGCATAGGCAGAAAGTGACTCAACATAGCGGCGCTGACCTTCTGCGTAAAGCGTGTCAAATGCCAGCGATGATTTGCCAGATCCGGAAATACCGGTGATGACAACGAATTTATTGCGTGGTACAGTGATATCAATGTTCTTGAGGTTATGAACTCGTGCACCTCTTACCCGAATGTCATTAATCATGGTACATATGATATTCACAAGGTATACGAAGTCAATATGAGATAAGTCATTTGGTTATTAAGTTATTCAGTAATTAAGTAATTGGGAAACGGTGGATTGTTGAGATCGTGGTATATGTTAAAAGTAGTTGACGCAGGTTAGATTCTGATTATAATTACCGCACAGTGCGTTATCTCGCCATTGTTTGCATGCTTTTCCTCACAACCTGTTCCCAGAGAAAGGATGGAATTATTATTGCCGGATCTACGTCAGTTCTACCTTTCATCGAAAGAGTCGCCGAACGTTTTACAGAAGAAAACCCGAGTATCCAGGTAAATATTCAAGGTGGCGGATCAACTGCAGGGATTCAGGCGACCTTTAATGAGACTTGTCATATCGGTACCTCATCGCGAAACCTTACAGGTGACGAAAAAGAACTGCGTGAATTTTTGGTCGCAGTTGATGGTCTTGCAATTATCGTCCACAAAGATAATCCAATAGATGGTTTGACCATCGAACAGATACAAGGTATCTTTGCTGGAACCCATAAGGATTGGTCAGAGCTCGGAGGTGAAAGTGGAGAGATTATTCCGGTTACCAGAGAAGAAGGGTCAGGTACCAGAGGCGCGTTTGAAGATATGATAATGGGTGAGCACGTGATCAGTGATGCCTGTCTGGTGCAGGATTCAAACGGGGCGGTCCGTGAAATAATCGCCACAACACCTCAAGGAATCGGCTATATTTCAGTTGGCTTGGTTGACGAACGGGAAAAAGCTTTGGCAATAGATGGCAATAAGCCGACGCTTGCTAATTTGCTAAGCTGCCGATACAATTTTACCAGACCTTTTCTCCTTTTACTACTTGAAGAACCGACTGGTGAAGTGAAGAAATTCATTGAATTTGTGCTTTCTGAAAAAGGCCAGGACATATTGAAAAGTGATGGTTTGATATCAGCTACAGAAATAGGTAAGTACTAGCGTATGAAAGATAAGATCGCTGAAAAACTCTTGCTCTTCATTGCTTTTTCTGCAATCGGTTCACTTCTTCTCATTACTTTTTTTATTTTTCAACAGGGTATTCCGTTGATCTTTAAGATTGGACTGGGTAATTTCTTCTCAATGCACTGGTCGCCAACCAGAGGTCAATTTGGTATTTTATCGATGATTATCGGATCCTTGATGGTCACGGTCGGTGCCCTGATTGTTGGTATTCCTTTTGGTCTTGCCTGCGCAATATATCTCGCTGAATTCTCCTCAAAGATGGTTCAAAAGACATTAAAGCCGATCATTGAATTATTGGCTGGTATTCCTTCAGTGGTCTATGGTTTTATCGGCATTGTTATTCTGGTGCCGTTTATTCGCATTCATTTTGGAGGGCCAGGGTTTTCAGTACTGGCTTCGAGTATTATTTTAGGCATAATGATCTTGCCGACTATCGTTAGTATATCCTATGATTCACTAATTGCGGTGCCCAATACCTATCGTGAAGGATCTTATGCATTAGGCGCAACCAAATGGCAGACCGTAGTTAAGCTGCTTATACCCGCGGCTCGTTCAGGTATCGTAGCCGGTATTATTCTTGGTATGGGTCGAGCGATCGGTGAGACTATGGCGGTGATTATGATCGCTGGCAATGCACTAAAAATACCTCATTCGATGTTGGATTCAGTCCGTACTCTGACTTCGACGATCGCTTTGGAGTTAGGTTATGCAACCGGCGATCACCGCGCCGCACTTTTTGCCTGCGGTGCTTTTCTTTTCATTATTATAATAACCTTGAATATTATTGCAATAAGGATAACTGGACGTCGAGAATGACTTTTAGGATCGGTCCGCGAACAAGCCAAATAATAGCTCATATTATCCTTTTACTCATGACGATCGTCACCGTTATCGTGCTATTTTTCATTATTGGGTATGTTTTCAAGAACGGCTTTGCTCAATTGAGTCTTGAATTCCTAACCGATAGAACCAGGGAAATGGGTAAAGAAGGGGGTATCTTACCTTCGATAATCGGTACGTTATTTATTACGGTTCTTGCCATAATTATTGCAACACCCTTGGGCGTTGGAAGTGCTGTTTATCTTGTCGAATATACCAGAGGCGGATTATTGCGTAAGATAATCAGTTTTGGAGCAGATTGCCTTGCTGGTGTTCCTTCTATTATCTTTGGTTTATTTGGTTTTATATTTTTTGTAATACAATTGAAATTAGGTTGGAGTATTTTATCAGGCAGTTTGACCCTTGCGGTAATGATAATACCGACCATTATACGCACCAGTGAAGAAGCTATAAAAGCAGTACCTCAATCCTATCGTGAAATCAGTTACTCATTAGGCGGTGGTAAGCTCGATACGATATTAAAGGTTGTTCTACCCACATCACTGCCCGGTATTTTGACCGGTGTTATTCTCGGCATCGGTCGCGCGATCGGTGAAACCGCCGCAGTTATATTTACGGCTGGTTCTTCTTTGGGTATGCCGACTTCAGTATTTTCATCGACGCGGACCCTGGCAGTTCACTTCTATATCCTTGCCCGCGAAGGGATATCTATGCCTAAGGCTTATGGTACAGCTACGGTTCTTATTATTATTATCCTCTTTGTCAACCTCGTTGCTTACCGGTTAATGCATCGTTTCATGGCCAAGTATTACTAGAATATGCCGAAGATTGTAATCGATCAACTGAGTCTTTTTTATGGTCAAAACCAGGTTTTAACTGATGTGAATCTGGCAGTTCACGAAAAGGAAATCCTCGGCGTTATTGGTCCAGCCAACGCGGGTAAGAGTTCTTTATTGCGTGCCATTAATCGTCTTTACGAAATCGATTATGCCCGTATTTCCGGCAAGATAAGGTTGGATGGGAAAGATATTTTTGATATACCTATCAATGACCTCAGAAGGCGGGTAGGGTTGATTTTTGCAACACCGGTTGTCTTGCCGGGTACGATTTTAAAAAATATGAGCTACGGTCTAAAACTCCACAGAAAAATAAAGAAACAGGAACTCAATGACACTGTTGCTGACGCGTTGCAGGCAGCTAATCTCTGGGAAGAGGTGAAGGACAGATTACACGAGTCAGCATCAACCCTGTCAGGTGGTCAGCAGCAACGTTTGTGCATTGCAAGGACCTTAGCAATGAACCCCGAAGTGATTATGATGGATGAACCATGTTCAGGTTTAGACCCAATTTCAACGGCCAAGATTGAAGCAACCATGCTAGAGCTAAAAAAAACATATACTTTCATATTAGTGACTAATAATACAAAACAAGCAGCAAGGACTGCAGATCGAACTGCTTTTTTTCTGGGTGGCGAACTGATCGAGGTTGACAAGACTGAAAAGATCTTTACGAAACCAGCCGATGCAAGGACCGATGACTATATTCGAGGAAGGTTTGGATGATCGTCAAAACAGCGAATTTGAATCTTTACTACGGGAGTTTCCACGCTTTAAAAGATATTGATCTGTCGATCAAAGAAAACTTGATTACTGGAATTATTGGACCGTCGGGTTGTGGTAAATCAACTCTGCTCAGGGTTTTCAATAGGATGAACGATTTGATCCGGGGTGTAAGAGTCACCGGTGCGGTGCTGATTGATCGTGAAGACATACATTCACCGATCTGCGACCTTATTCTATTGCGCAAAACAGTCGGTATGGTCTTTCAACGACCTAATGCTTTTCCATTATCGATATTTGACAATATTGCTTATGGTCCACGTGTTTGGGGTATTACTGATAAGAAAACATTGCGGGATATTGTTGAGCGTTCGCTTGCTGCAGTTGATCTGTTTGATGTATTGAAAGGTCGGCTAAAAGAATCGGCACTAAGCCTTTCGGCAGAAAAACAGCAGAGACTATGTATTGCCAGACTTCTCGCAGTTGAGCCGGAGATACTACTTATGGATGAACCCTGCTCTGCCCTCGATCCTATTGCTACTGGCAAGATCGAGGAACTAATGCTGGAACTGAAACGAAAATATACGATCATAATAGTGACTCACAATATGCAACAAGCTGCGCGTATTGCTGATGAAGTTGGCTTCATGCTTCTTGGTGAATTGATTGAGTTTGATAGTGCAAAGAAGATTTTCACCAATCCATCAGACAAACGTACGTTTGATTACATTTCAGGGAGATTTGGATAATTACAGATTTCAGATATCAGATGACAGATATGAGATTAAAATGGATTACAGATATTGGATAATCGATGAAGAATTCGTTAATATCACTGTTATCTATCATCTGTCATAGTAATTTTAGGTATTTAGGTGTTTAGGCTTTTAGGTATTTGATATATTAAGGGGGTATAATGGATCGCCATTTTGATGAAGAACTGCAAAAGGTGAAAAAGAACGTTTTAGAAATGGCCTCACTGGTTGACGAATCGATTACCAAAGCGCTGGAAGCGCTTAAGAACAGAGATCTCAAAATGGCGTCGGAAGTCAAAGAAATCGATCATAGAATCGATCGTTTCGAGATCGCTATTGAGGATCAGTGCATCGAACTTATTGCACGCCACCAGCCAGTAGGTACTGATTTAAGATTCTTGATCGGGGTCATTAAGATGAACAATGATTTGGAGAGAATGGGTGATCACGCGGTGAACATTACCGGTTCAGTCGCTTTTTTGATTGAACAGCCGCGTATCAAACCGGTAAGTAATATCTGGTCAATGGTTGTTGAGGTAAAAAAGATGCTCAATGATAGCGTCAAGAGTTTTATGAACAATGATGCGGAAATGGCTCAGCAAGTCTGTGAAAGAGATAACGTGGTGGATGAAATGAGGGATGAGACAATAAGGATACTGCTTACTTACATGCTTGAACAGCCAGATAAAATTGGTTCGGCTATACCACTTCTCTTGGTTGCTAAGAATCTTGAACGCATTGCCGATTTGGCAACGAATATTTGCGAAGATGTCATATATATCGCTCAAGCGCGTGTTATTAAACACCATGCCGAGGAACAGAAATAAGTTACTTGTTCTTGACATTTAAGCCTGTTTTACTATAATGCATGTGGAATGGGTGTTGGAGAGTTTAGGGAAGACAAAATATCTATTATAGATGTCTCGGCTAAAATGATTATTAAGGAGTTGATATGAAACTTTGGCGAAAACCTTTTGATTTGGATAAAATTAAGATTCCGTGTGGTGAAATTCACATAATAGAAGAACGGTGTAAAGGATGTGGCTTTTGTGTTGAGTACTGCCCCAAAGATGTTTTTGAAATGTCCGAAGAGTTCAATGCCAAAGGATATCATCCACCCAAGATCACGAATCCTGATGATTGTGTCGAGTGTCATCTTTGTGAGATGTTATGTCCAGAATTTGCGATTTATGTGACGTTAAAAAAAGATGAAAATCCTGCTGGAGTAAAATCCGAGGAAGGAAAATAATGAACCCCGTCAGATACTATAAACACGGAAGTGCAGAGAAAAAATGTTTAAAGTTTATGATAAACAAGTGTTATATATCAGATGGTTGAAAGGAGGTCTAACGGGGTGAAGGCAGATCCAAGTGGTGTTTTGACTGGTACACATAATATTAGCGGCAATTATGCTTGTGCAGAAGGCGCATTGGCCGCAGGATGTCGGTTTTTAGGGGTTTATCCTATTGCACCGGCACTAGAGGTCAGTGAAAGGTTTCTTCAACGAGCGAAAAAAGTGGGCGCAACCTTTATTCAGATGGAGGATGAGATTTCAACCCTCGCGGCGGTTATCGGCGCTTCATGGACTGGCAAGAAATCAATGACCGTGACTTCTGGCCCTGGATTATCACTGATGATGGAGCATATCGGGCTTGGCATAATGCTGGAGACACCCTGTGTAATCGTTGATGTTCAAAGGGTCGGTCCGGGTCTTGGGTTGCCCAGCCAGCCGTCTCAAGGAGATATGATGCAGGCACGCTGGGGTTCACATGGCGATTATGAGTTGATTGCGCTTGCTCCGAGTTCTTCACAGGAGATGTTTGATTTTACAATAAAAGCATTTAATTTTTCAGAACGCTTTCGTATCCCCGTGGCTGTAATGTCCGACGAATACGTCGCCCATTTGCAGGAAGAGGTGGTGATTCCGCGCGCGAAAGACATCACACTTGAACCGCGCCGATATTTCGATGGTCCGATAGGTAGTTATCTACCATTTAAAAGAGATGAAGATTTAATTCCACGCATGGTTGATATCGGTCAGGGGTATAAATTCCACGTGACTGGTTTGACCCATGATGATCGTGGCTATCCGATTATGAATGAAGAATGCCAGGAGTACAATGTGCATCCGCTGGTGAAGAAAATACGGGATTATACGGATGAGATTATTGAAGTGCAGGAAGTCAATATTGAGGACGCTGATATTATTATTATTTCATATGGAGTATCATCAAAGGCTGCATTGAAAGCGATGGAACAAGCAAGGGGTTTAGGGTTAAAGGTTGGAAGTCTAAAATTGGTTACGGTGTGGCCATTTCCCGAGAAGCGCGTAGCCGAACTTGCCGGGAAAGTTAACGCATTTGTCGTACCAGAAATGAATTTCGGACAGGTTGTTCTGGAAGTCGAACGGTGTAGTTATGGTAAATCAAATGTGTTCTTCATACCACACGGTGGAAAAGGTGTTGAAGACACCGAGGATATTCTCAAGGCGATAAATCAAGCGGTCCAAGATGATAGAATTATAGACCGGATCGTTGAGCTTAGATAAGGGAGCGTAGGATGGAAATACCAAAAACAATGCAGCAAGAGGAAACCCAGGGTAGTCGGTCAGGTATGGACATAACTCATCCGATGGAAAATGTGCTTCGCATGGACAGGATACCACACATTTGGTGCCCGGGTTGTGGAATTGGTTTAGCAGTTACTGCGTTTGCAGCGGCGCTTGAAAAAGCCGAAATAGATCTCAATAAGGTTGCTATTGTTTCTGGTATTGGTTGTACTGGCAGGGTAGCCGGGTATGTGAAGCTCGATTCATTCCACACTACTCATGGTCGGGCGATCGCTTTTGCTACGGGTATTAAAGTTGCCAACCCGGACATGAAAGTCGTGGTTTTCTCTGGCGATGGTGATCTTATTGCGATCGGTGGAAATCATTTTATCCATGCAGCGCGAAGAAATATCGATATGCTCGTCATATGCGTAAACAACTTCATTTACGCGATGACTGGTGGTCAGGTTGCTCCGACAACACCGCTCGCTGCGTATGCTACAACCTGTCCTTTTGGGTGTGTTGAGCCGCCTTTTAATATACCATACTTGGCAGAATCCTCAGGTGCTGTGTATGTGGCGCGTTGGACCACGCTTCATGTCCGTCGGCTTATGAATTCTTTTGTCGAAGCACTCAATAAAAAGGGGTTTTCTGTAGTTGAAGCTATATCGCCATGTGCCCAATATTACTCAAGGATTAACCGATTAGGGGATGGCCTTGATATGATGCGTTTCTACCATGATAATACGGAAATACGTCATGGTGAGGATACCAAGAATCTTGATATAGCTTATCAGGGAAAGATCATAATGGGTAAGTTCGTCGACCGAGAAAGACCGAGTTATACAGATCGCTATAACGAGTGGTTATCCGAAATCAAGGATGATGAAAATGAACCCGGTTAGACCTTATGAATATGGCGGTACAGAGAAAAACCATTTAACGTTTGGAATAGGTAAGCGTTATATCGAGAGGTGGTTGAAGGGAGGTCTAACGGGTGAAGGCTGATCAAAGAGATGTGCTCAGCGGTGTCTACTATATTGATGGTGATGTTGCCGCTGGTTATGGGGCGCTTGCTGCAGGGTGTAAGTTCATCGCCGGTTATCCGATTACACCATCAACTGAAGCGGCTGAGGCTTTTGCGCGTATTGCCCCCAAAAGCGGTGCCTTGTTCATTCAAATGGAAGATGAACTTGCTTCAGTATCAGCAATCGTCGGTGGGGCATGGGCAGGCGCGAAGACGATGACCATAACATCTGGACCTGGTTATTCATTGATGATGGAGACGGTCGGATTTGGGGCAATGCTTGAGACGCCGTTTGTACTGCTTAATATTCAGCGTGGTGGTCCTTCAACTGGGGTTCCAACTAAGACCGGGCAAGCAGATATGATGCAGGCGCGTTGGGGTTCACACGGTGATTATGGACTCATCGCCATAGCGCCGGAATCTCCTCAGGAACTGTTCGATTACACAATAAAGGCCTTTAATCTGGCAGAAAAATATCGTTGTCCAGTTATGATAATGTCTGACGAATGCGTTGGTCATATGACCGAGAAAGTCGTCATCCCGCCAGCTGAAGAGATCGAGATAGAACCAAGGCGGTGGTATACAGGTTCACCTGATGAATACGTTCCATTTAAACCAGATAAAGACCTTGTCCCAAGAATGGTTAAGGCCGGATCAGGTCACAAGCTATACATTTCCGGCAGGCTCCATGATGAACGCGGCTATCCAGTTGACGATGAGCATTATAAACTAAAGTATGTGAGAAGATTAGTAGATAAAATAAAGTGCAATAAAGACAAAATCATTGAGTTAAAAGAGGAACAGATTGATGATGCAGATGTAATCGTCGTTTCTTATGGTATCTCATCGAGGGTTGCAATACGCGGTATCGAAATGGCGAGAGAAAGAGGCATAAAGGTTGGTAGCCTAAGACTCGTTACTGTCTGGCCATTTCCCGATGAACGGATTACTGAGCTAGCCAAGAAAGTAAAGGCGCTTGTAGTTCCTGAGATCAATTATGGACAGGTTGTTTTTGATGTTGCAAGGTGCTGCCACGGTAACGCAAATGTTGTGCTCGTCCCACATGGTGGTGCTGGTGTTCATGTTCCGGATGACATATGTGATGCAATTGTATCAGTAGCGAAGGAAGAGCGAAAAATCGAAGAGGTCATTGAATTCAAAACAAAATTGGAGATATCAGTCTTCGGAGGAGGTCTCAAATCAAAGGAATGAATGAAATAATCACGACATTTGCCCAAGCCCTTGAAAAGGCAGACGTGAAACCTGATCAGGTTTGTGTGCCTTCAGATATTTTGTTTGAACCAGAGACAGTTAAACGGTTCGGTTTTGATTATTTCCATACGACACGTGGTCGAGCTATTGCCTTTGGAACCGGTTTAAAATTAGCCAACCCTGCTCTTAAAGTTGTTCCCTTCGCTGGTGACCTTATGACGATCGGTGGCAATCACTTTGTGCATGGCAGCCGAAGAAATATGGAACTTACGGTGATATGTATTAATAACTTTGTGTACAGAAAAATCGCCGGTAAATCAGCACCCTCTGCGGCTCAGAAATTCTCACCCTATTCAACTTTTGAAGAACCATTCAATATCCCACATCTTGGAAACTCGTGCAGTGCAATATATACCGCACGTTGGACAGCTTTACATACTGAGGAACTCGCCGCTTCGATTGCCGAGGCATTGGGCAAAAAAGGCCTGTCAGTTATTGAAATTCTGGCACCGGGCCCTGACTATTATACCGGTATTAGCAAGGTGAATGTGGATCTGGTACGTTTTTACTATGATAACTCAGAGATAAGGAATAATGAAGACCCGAAGAATGTGGGGATCAAACCGGATAGCAGAATTATCGTGGGGAAATTCACAAGCAAAGAAAGGCCAACGTTTATCGACCAATATAATGCTCAGCTCAGCAGTGTCTTGGGAGAGAAATTTATCCCACACGGAATCAGATCAGGAGCGGATCCCGGAGGCAAGAATGGCGGAGATTAGATTCGCCGGTTACGGCGGTCAAGGTATTATAAGATCCGGGATAATTGTCGGTAAGGCAGCTTCGCTTTATGATAACAAATATGGTACAATGAGTCAATCTTTTGGCCCGGAAGCAAGGGGCGGTGCTTGCAGCTCTCAGCTCGTGGTATCAGAAACCAAAGTACTATATCCATATGTTACCAATTCTGATGTTTTGGTTGTCATGTCCCAGGAGGGTTATGATAAGTTCGAACCGGAACTTAAAGAAAACGGTATATTACTCGTTGACGAAAATTTAGTGAAGCACAAGCCACCCCGGGGGGATATTAGGGTCCATCTTATTCCGGCAACGCGTTTTGCTGAACAGCTCGGCAAGAAAATTGTGGCTAATGTTGTTATGTTGGGGTTCTTCACTGCAATAACCGGGATAGTGACCTACGAAGCCATGGAAAAGGCTTTGCCTGGCTCAGTTCCTGAAAAAGCTCTGGATCTAAACATAAAGGCTTTTGAAAAGGGCTATAATTTTGGTCTTGAACTTCAAAAAAAACAAAAGGATCCACAATAATTTTAATCTAAGAAAGGAACGGATAAAAATAATGCAAAAAGGAGCATTAGTAATCGGTGGAGGGGTAGCTGGAATCCAATCCGCTTTAGATCTGGCACATGCTGGTTTTAAGGTTTATCTTATTGAGCGTGGTCCATGTCTTGGTGGTCGGGCTTCACAAATCCATAAGATCTTCACCTCGATGGACTGCACGGCTTGAATCCTCGGTCCTCGATTAATGGATGTCGGTCGGCATCCGAACATTGAACTTTTCACAAACAGCGAAGTTGTTCAAGTCGACGGGGAAGCTCCAAATTTCAAAGTGAAGATTAATCACAAATCCACTTATGTTGATTGGAATAAATGTAATGGTTGTGGTGAGTGTCCTTCTGTTTGTCCAGTGAAACTCGATAACGAGTTTGAGCTGAATCTATCAAAGCATGAGGCAAT
>JAUWGT010000149.1 GCA_030606265.1 Candidatus Stahliibacteriota bacterium
ATTCAACATTAGTGCAAATGAACTATCAACTATAATAGATTGTAGTAAACCATTGTGCATTCAGTACGCTGGTGCATTTTATCAACCACGTGAACGACTCATAAGGAACGTATGAAGTGAGATGAATTCATACAGCGGGTCTATTGAAGTATGAAAAAGGGCTTACGCCAAATGTTGAATGTTGAGATTTGACCCCAGCAGTCCGAATATTAAGGGGGGGGGAATGTAAGGTAATTGACACCAATAAATATTCCTCTATAATGTAAATTCATATGAAAGTCGGCTTTGTTCAGTTTGATCCATTCTTTGGTGAAAAAGAAAAAAACCTCGCCACCGTAGAGAATTTACTCAAAGGCATCGATGCCGAACTCATTGTCCTGCCAGAACTTTTTAATACTGGTTATACCTTCCTCAATAAAGCAGAGCTAACTGACCTCAGCGAACCGGCAACTGGTTCATCATATGATTTTATCTTGAAATTAGCGCGTCAATATAAATGTGCTTTTGCGTATGGTTTTGCCGAAAAGGATAACGATATTCTCTATGATTCCATGGCATTGGTTTCACCTGATGGACTCGTTGGAGTTTATCGTAAAATCCACCTCTTTTTTGAAGAAAAGAAGTTCTTTCAACCTGGAGATACGGGTTTTCATGTATTTGAATACAAGAATATCAAACTGGGCATGCTAATATGTTTTGACTGGATCTACCCCGAGGCAATGAGAACGCTTGCTGTAAAAGGGGCACAAATCATTCTCCATCCAGCAAATCTGGTGACACCTTATTGCCCCGACGCAATGATTACACGAGCCCTTGAAAATCGCGTTTTTATTATTCTAGCCAATCGTTGTGGTGAAGAAAAAAGGAATGGAAAAACGAATAAATTTATTGGCCAAAGTGAAGTAGTTTCACCACAGGGAGAAATCCTGGTCAGGGTCGAACAACAAGAGTGTATAAAGATTGTAGATATTGACCCTGCTTTGGCATTAGACAAAAAGTTCAACGAGTACAACGATCTTCTCGTTGATCGAAGAGAAGACCTTTATTTCAAATAACCGTTTGTAATTGTCCAATACCCAATGAAAAATATTTCTATCTATTGACTATCAATTAAATATCGGAGTCGTCTAATAAAATCCGGGTTGACATTATAACCCAGTTCTTTCGACCTATTTACATCCTCTAAAGCCTTGGAATACTCGCCAGTGACAAAATACGTAATGGCCCGATTATAATAGGCTTTTGCGTAATTTGGATCAAGATGCACTGCACGCGTAAAATCACTGATCGCCTGGTCGTTCTCCCCTAGCCTACCATACATCATACCTCGATTATTATAGGCTTTTGTATAGGTCGAATCAATCCGCACTGCCTGGGTAAAATCATGGATCGCCTTTTTATATTCGTTAATGCGTCCATAGGTCAAACCCCGATTATTATATGCCTTAGCATACTCAGGTCTGTATCCAATTGCCTTTGAGTAATCGGCTATTGCTTTACCATAGTTTTTGCGCGCATCATATGCGTTCCCACGGTTATAGTACGCGGTGGCAAAGTCCGGATCCAATCTTAGTGCCTGAATAAAATCACTTACTGCCGTATCGTATTGTTTGATTTCATAAAAAGCAAGACCCCTTCCATTGTAGGCGACGGAACTGGGATACTTTGACAATGCATCCTGCCACAAAGTCATATCATCTTTCCACACTTTGCATCGCTGCCAGGTCAGAATAGAGAAAGTACCCAGTACTGTGATCATTATCAACAACAAAAAATACTTTTTAAATCCCGCATGCATATTTTTCTTTTTATACAAATAATAAAAACCTGCTGCGACTATAAAGAATATCCCGATCGAAGGTATATATGTATAGCGATCTGCGGCAATGGCATTACCAGCAAGAGGTATTATCCCAATGACGGTTACAATATTGAGCAAGAAAAAAATACTGCCAAAGGTAAGCACTCTGGAATATTTGCGCATAAAAATTACAAACAGCACAAGTCCCAAGACTCTGACCGGTGAAACGTAAAATATTATAGGGAGTGCATTACCAGACAACTCAGGGTATGGATAAAGGGCTGAAAGCTTCACTGGTAGCGCAAGTTTGAGTAAATAGAATAAAAGATTACGACTGGCGATAAAAATTGTATTGGGGAAACTAACCAAGGACTCAGTGCGGCGCGCTATTGAAGGAAATTGAGCAAACACTGCAAGAAGCCCAAAAACCAGAGCAACCGCAAAAAATGGAATCTTTTCAAATATCAACCTCCTGGTAAATCGACGCTTTGTGTAATAATCAAGAAGCAATAGAACAAATGGCAATGTGATCGCCATGCCTTTTGATAAAGCTGATAAAACGAACATAACTAATGCCAGGTAATAATTTCTTACTTTTCTGGTCATATGGTACAGTAAATAGAAAATCAGCGTGGCTAAAAAGAATAGAGAAAACAAAACATCTTTGCGTTCGGTGACCCATGCCACTGATTCTACACGTAAGGGATGTAAACCAAATAATAAAGCAACGAGCAAAGACACTCCTATGTTCTTACTCAATAGATAGATCAAGCAGAAAACTAACAGACAGTTGAACATGTGTAACACTAGATTTGTTGTGTGATGTACCTGAGGGTTGAGTTCAGCAATTCGGTACTCAATAGCAAATGACAGAAGCGTAAGCGGGATATATGTCGATATATAATACGATGTGAAGAAATGACCTAGATTATGCCATGACAACTCTCTTATTGTCATATTCTCGGTAACCAGTACATCATCATCCCAATGGGTGAAACCATTTCTGAGTGACGGTATGAAAGCTATGAATGAAATAAACGAAATCAAAACAACCGAAAGGACAATCTTTTTCTTTTGTGACATGTGCTATTTCTGACGGGCAGGTTCGAGCAACGATTTAGCTACTTTTAGTCCGGTCTCCAGCGTATAGTCCTGCACCTTAACATTAGTATGGTAACCTGAAGTCTTTGTCGTGCGCTGTCTAATGACGACTACATCAACCTCACCCGTTTTTTTGCGCTCAACAACGAGTTTTTCGAATGATTTTTTACCAAATTTTTTAAGTAGATTGAAACTATGTTTGGCTATCAGCACAATGTAGAAATAAGGATATGGACGACCCTTTACCGAGTTTATCGAAATCTGTCCTTGCAACCCGATGAAGTCATTAGGTGCATCTTTAAACCTGATCATTAAGCGCGTATCGTTCGGGAATGAACCATCTTTGGTCTCACCTATCTCCAAATATGGTATTGCCTGAAAATTAGGATCACCTTTGATCAATGAGGAGCCGAGCAACCGCTTCACAATACCTGCCTTAATATCCAAGGCTCTGGGCATCCAGGCACTCTTGCGACCGCTAAATGCTAATCCACCAAATAGAATTATGGCATTCACCACGGTCGCACATAATGCAAAAGGTAGATGCACAAACAAGGCCAAGAATGGTGCGCCAAAAGAAAACCCGAAGATGAGAAAGAGAATTACGGCAATAAGACAACCGGCACCCTTGCTCCGGAACTTCTTTATGCGTTTGCATTGTTCAATAACCTGATCGATCTTTAAAGGAGTTACCTCTTGCCACGTTAGTTTCTTTGCTTTAACCCGCTTTACTGATATACCTTTCAGCAAGTTGAGGATAAGGCAGGCAATAATAAGCGGAAGACCGGCAAGTATGTTCCTTGTCGTGATCTGAAGCAGAAAACCAACCCCGATTAGAAGAACCGACACGATAGTGCGTAAGCGCGTACTTATCTCGTTGAATATGAGATATGTCTTACGTTCGGTCACTTAGTTCCTTCTTACCGCATGCTGCCCAATACAGAGGACATGCGCCTTTGCAAATATCAAATTCAAGACAATCATGACACTCATCCGGCGCATATTCAATATTCTTGAAATAACTCAACATGGGTAACTGCCATATATCCTGGAAACTCTGTTTTAAAAGTGAAGCAACCGGGGAGCGCCAAGACGAACACGGTATGATATTACCCATCGGATCAAGACTGAGCAAACCAGTGATCGCGGCACATGATTTGTTGCCAAATCCATAAGATATCGGGTTGAATTTGCACATCGGCACTGGCGAATACCAGAGGAACTTGATTCCTTCATTATCTGCCCGGTGTTTTAAGTTGACCACATGATAACCGATCTCTGAATACGATACCCAGATATCGTTTCTATTGCGCGCATCGCCACAAGGAATAAGCAAATTCATTGATAGCCGGTTAAGACCTATGCTCTTTACCAACACCAGGATATCCTCTAAATGATCAAGATTGTTCCTCGAAACCGTGGTGTTTGTATGCACCGGGATACCAGCTTCTTGTAGCAACTTGACGCCTTTAATAGTTGCCTCGAATGACCCAATAATACCGGTTATACGATCGTGTATCGCATGATTTGGGCCCTCAATGCTGACCTGGGCACTTGATAGACCATTGCTCTTCAGTTTGGCGACCATATCCTTGGTTAGAAGCGTACCATTAGTGATAAGGTTAGTCCACATGCCGAGTTTTGAAGCATATTCAACAAGCGCACCAATGTCTTGTCGAAGCAAAGGTTCGCCGCCAGTAAAACTAACTGAGGGCACCTGAGCTTCTTTAAATATCTTGAATAGAATCTTTTTCATATCACTGGTTTTCAGCTCATTGTAGTCCTTATCACCAACATAGCAGAAATTACATTTCAGGTTACATCGATAGGTCACCGCGATTTCTGAAAGCACTGGGTATTGCGTAAACGCACCACTAAATTCATAGTAGGATATTGCCTCTCGCTGCTCATTCTCACGTAAACAACCGCTCACTGCCGCTCTGAGGTCACAGAAGAAATAGTGAATCTCGTGCCTTTTCTCTTCACTATCACCGACGAACGCAAGAAATTCCTTTATAGAATGCCCTTTGAAAAGGAAGTCAAGCATGCTGACCCCTGCATCATTGAGTTTATAAGCCTGATTAGGAATCAAGATCAAGAGCCGGTCGATTTCCCGAACATAGATATATGGTCTTATCTTCTCAATGAACTCATCAATCCAGCTAACATCGAAAAACGTATTCGTAAATCGTGATTCGTACTCGTGGTTCTTGGTTCTTGTATCTTGGTTCTTGGATTTTAGGTATTTAGGTATTTTAGGCATTTGTCTTTAGTGCGCTCCTCCACTCACGCATGCCGAGTGGCAAGCTGAATGACACGCCGAGTG
>JAUWGT010000146.1 GCA_030606265.1 Candidatus Stahliibacteriota bacterium
TGTATTTTCTCCGTTTCTCCCATGCTCCGTTTCAATTATTTGCCGGGACGCTTCTTTCCCCGCTCGCAAGAGCCATCACCGTTCACGCTAGTGAACCATAACCGTTGCGAACCTGTCTTGAGCTTTGTCGAGAGAGCAACCAGTCCCGCACGCAGTGCCATTTCCTTCTTGTCTTCAACGTAGTGTGTCTCCAGTTTGTAGGCAAACGTGTCTTCAGCTTTGCATGCAAAGGCGTGTCTTCAACCTGTTTCCAATAACTCACTGTCATTCTCTGGCTCGACCAGGGAATCCAGTTTTTCGACGTTTTTACTCTTCGAGCCTGTCGAGAAGCCTCCGTGTCTTTCTGTCTTCAGGAGCAAAGCGACGTGTCCTCAGCGAAGCATGCACGAAATATGCCTTAATCTTCGATTGAGCTGCAGATTTCAGTGTATCGAACAAATGTGAGATGCCTTCAGCCCGTCTAAAACGGGCGTGTCTCCAGTTCGTCAAAGACGAACGTGTCTACAACGAAGTGTGTATCCAGCGTAGCGTGTCTGCAGTGAAACGTGTCTCCAGCGCAGCGTGTTTCCCGTCTTGACACTGGAATAATACTGAATAGACTCTGATGAATGAAAGACCAGAACGTTTACACACCTTACTGTTTTCCCGATACCCCTTACGCCTTACGCTCTACGCTTTACTCTCTTCTCTGTTATAGTCGCCCTACGCTCTACTCTTTTGTAGTCGCCCGATTCATCGGGCAATGTCTGATAAATCAGACAACTACAGCGGGATGTCCTACTCTTTACTCCCTACGCATTACGCCCTACGCCTTACGCTTCTTTTTATGAAGATTGATATAGGGATTTACTGCGGTCCGATCGACCTCCTTGTCTATTTGGTGCGTAAGAAAGAGGTGGGTATTTTCGAAATACCAATTGCTCAGATCACTGAGGAATATCTTGATTATATACAAAAGATCGAGCGGGATGATCTCGAGGATGCTGCAGACTTCCTTTTGATGGCGGCAATTCTCATAAGATTAAAGGTTCGTTTATTACTACCACGCACACCGGCAGATGATGAAGAGGTAAAGCCGATCACGCTCATACAAATCGTTGAGGAATACAAGAAATACCGGGAACTGGCAAAGGCTTTTGGCTTGATGGAAGAAGAAACGAGCCAGCAGTACCCAAGAATCAGCCGGGAAGAGCCACCCCTTGAAGAGGCGAATATCTCAAGTCTGATCTTGGCTTTCCGTCAACTCAAGCCGCAGGAGGAAGAAAGTGTTATTTATGAACGTCAGGAAATCCCGATTCAAGTTATCATCGAGGAGATGAGAACTCTCCTTTGTAAAGGAGAGAGGATAGATTTCCTGGATTTTCTGCAGAAGAAAAACGATATTACGGTTGCGGTGGCGTACTTTTTTGGCATGCTTGAAATAGTAAAAATGGGTTATGCGCGTGTGGAACAAAAAGGGATTTATGGAAATATATATCTTAGGGCGGGAGAAAAAGCATGATTTTTCTCTTGCCTCTGATGTTCATCGTGCCCGAGGATTCCAATGGTCAAGATTTACTCGATAAACAGCTTTCCCACTATTTTATGGATTGGGAAATGTGTTTTGATTCAGTACCGGCTGCTATGCGTTCATCCCAGGGGTGTCTTGATCTGCGCAACTGGTATATAGATCTCAATACAAAATTCGAAGTTTCGCTTTCAAAAATTATGGGGTTTAGGTACCGAAATCAATATTTCGGTTATTATGATAATCATATCAACGATCATAGATTCGAACCGTATTTTCAGATTCGTGATAACCTAAGACTTCTTTTTACTATAACAACACACTATTATAAAGGTGAGGATGAATTAGGCATCGGTTTTTTTCTTGGCAAGGACTATCTGAATTATCTTGAATTCTTTGTGATCGCTGAAGATTTTGACCATAATTTCTCTTTGCAGAATGTCCCGGCAAGTGCTGACAAGATCACTTATTGGCAGCATCCAATAAAATTCGTTGCTCGATTCAATAAATACTGGAGAACCGGTCACCTTACACTGCATGCTGATCTGTCGAATCGCTATCGTCTTCAATCAAATGAGGTCGAGCTTGGTCCAATCCCTTATTTCCAGGAAAAGGGTCTACACCGGTACTTTTACACACGTGCATGGCAGGACATCGGCAAGTTCCGAATTGGCGGGATATGTGATTTAAGACAATCTGAGTTTTTCAGCCAGGATACCGCAAGTGTATTCCGCAATGATAAGTACGAATTGATCGTTGAACCAGCGCTCTGTTTCAGACTTTCTGATAAGTGGACTCCCAGCCTCTACTTCACGTATAACTACAAAACGCACAATGATTCATTGTATTCTCGCGATCCAGGTACAGATAGCCTTTTTGATTACCAGCGCGATGTGTATGCCTACATGATCGATCTTGAGTTTCGACCGGGCGGTAATTTTATCTGGCATGCTGGGATGCAGCGTGAGTTCTACTGCAATAACCAGGGTCGGGAATATTCTGAAAGACGTTTACTCATTGGTTTTGAATATCGCTATAAAAATGTCTGGTTCTATTTTGTCGAAGCAATGGAAGGGGATTTTCCGACGCCTAAATGGATGCATAATCATACGTATATTCAACTGATGGTCAAATTTTGATGCAATGAAAAAGGACTACTCTTTAGTTTTGGTCGACAGTGGCCACGTGGTAAAAAAGATGGTTTTAAGCCAAGGTCGATTCATCATCGGCAGGGCGGATGATGCTGATTTGGTAATCAACAATAAAGATGTTTCGCGGCGCCACGCGGTGATTATTTGTGATGGTTCGAATTTATCAATTGAAGATCTTGACAGTACAAATGGTACTTTTGTTAATGGAAGAAGAATTGCCAAAGAATCACTCCAATCAGGTGATGAGATTTCAGTTGGCGACTCCAAAATATTTCTTGATGATGGTTCAGGAAGTTTTCCATATTTAGAGGTAACAGAGGTTGGTCGGAAAGGGGCAGAGACTATTATCCTCGAAAAAAGGTTTTCTACATTGAAGCGGAAACTAAAAGATGAAGGCTTGAAAGAGGAATTCAGAACGATTGAGGATATTGTGAAAAAAAGTCGGAAGAAACTGTCTACCGTGGCAAATGAGGATAAAGTCACTGGATTATTTAGCCGTCAGTATTTTGACAAGATATCCAAGGCGGAATTCAGTCAGGCAAAAAAAACCCACAAGAACTTATCTATTCTATTTATTGATATTGATCACTTTAAAAAAGTAAATGATACGTATGGCCACGACAAGGGTGATGTTGCGTTGTATACTGTTGCTCAGTTGATCCGAGTTTCCTGCCGCAAGAGTGATTTCGTGGCACGCTATGGTGGGGAAGAGATCGTCGTTATACTCCCCGATACAATTTCCCGTGATGCCATCCAGGTAGCGCGGGATATCAATGCCATTATTTCGAAACGATCAGAAAGTCTTTTGGGTTTTCGCCTCACGGTTAGTATTGGTGTTGCGACTTTTCCAAACGATGGTGCAACCCTCAAACAAGTGCTCGGGAATGCTGACAGCGCGATGTACGAGGCGAAAGACGCTGGAAGAAACCGCGTCTGGAAATTTGATGAAAAAAGAGATTAGATATATAGGTAACTATAAAATACTCGATATCATTGGCATGGGTGGTATGGCAAAGATCTATACTGCGATCCACATACCTCTCAATCGGGTTGTTGTCATAAAAGAGATGGGCCGAACTGAATCGCGCCGCCGCTTCAAGCAAGAGGCGGTAATGTCTTCTTCATTGGAACACCCCAATATAGTAGCTACTTATGATTACTTCAGCATTGGCCAATCATGCTATATTGTCCTGCAGTATATTGAAGGTTTGAACCTGGCTGAAATAATCGAACACAGCGCGCCGTTTCACCCGCAGGCTGCCGCACTTATTATGCGTGAAGTCTGTCTGGCGATCCGGCATGCCCATGATAATAGCATATTGCATCGCGATATTAAGCCGACTAATATTTTGATTTCGCTGAAGGGCGAGGTAAGAATTTCGGATTTTGGTGTCGCGCGCGGTGAAGATTCGCCAAATTTGACTTCAACCGGTACGGTTGTTGGTACGCCGTTTTACATGTCGCCCGAACAAGCTGAAGGCAAGAAGCTGACCCTCCAATCTGATATCTATTCACTCGGTATTGTGCTTTATGAGATGGTTACCGGCAAAAAGCCTTTTTCAGGAGGCAATTCTCAAGCGGTCGCCGCCAAGGTGATCGGTTCGAAATATCCGAATCCCTTACTAAGAGATCCGCACCATAGCCTGAGACTTTCGAAAATCATTACTCGGGCAATGAAAAAAAGCCTTAAGAGAAGATATCAGACGGTTGATCAGATGTGCTACGATCTTGAAAAATTTATCGGTTGGAAAAACATCGTAAAGAAAGAAAAGCATTTACGCAATCTATGCGGTGAAGTTGAGCATATAAAGCAAATGACAACGGTTATAAGAAAACCAGGTAAGAAGCGAAAAAAGAAAAAGAAGAGCAAAATAATTTCCCTTTATCTATTCCTAATCGCCTTGCTTGCCGGCTTGATCTACTACCTTATTAGATTGATCCAATCATAGTAAGACAGTTATTGGGTAAAACAGTAATTAGTAACTAAGTTATTAGTAATTGAGAAATTCGTAGTCGCCCGATTCATCGGGCATGTCTGATAAATCCCGCAATCCTATCTGCAGAATTATAATACGAAGCGGGATAAATCACTTGTCCGCCTCAGGCAGAGACAACTACAGCGCCCTACTCTTTTTTGAATCCTAACGGATTGGAAGTTAGCACTACGTGCTGGAAAGGAGTCCGCCACAAAACATGTCGGACTGGAAGGGATCCTCGCACTTTTGCTCACTTCGATTACACTCAGTACTAACAAAACGTGCGGGATGGAATTTAAAGCGTTTAATACACAAACAGTTATTGGTAAAACAGTTATTCAGTTACTAAGTTATTAAGTTACTTGGAGATTGCTTCACGATTCTTGTCATTGCGATCCGCCTTAGGCGGAGAAGCAATCTCCGTTACTCCGGGTAAAGCAGTAATTAGTAACTAAGTTATTAGTTATTCTCTCATTTACATTCGATATCTTCGATAAATTATTGAAAAAACCAGTTATTAAGTAACTAGGTAATTAAGTTATTGTCGCCCTACGCTCTACTCCCGACGTTTCTTTTCCCGCTCGCAAGAGCCATAACCGTCCGAAGGACTCATTACCGTGCTGAAAGCACCTTTACCGCACGCAGTGCTCTCTTCCAATCCGTTAGGATTCAGTTGACAATTTTAG
>JAUWGT010000157.1 GCA_030606265.1 Candidatus Stahliibacteriota bacterium
GTGGAGATTATCCCGGATGAAGAAAAGTACAAACCTGGCGATGTCGCAAAAATACTCGTTAAGTCGCCCTATGAAAAAGCCCTTGCTTTAGTTACAATTGAACGTGAGTTCATTATTGACAGATTTACTCAGGAGCTAATCGGATCGAGTGATCTCATTGAAATCCCGATTGATGAAAATCACTTACCCAATGTCTACGTTTCGGTTATCCTCATTCAAGGTAGAAAAGGTTTTGACAAATTTGATGAAGCAGGTAAGGATATTGGCAAACCATCTTTTAAAATTGGTTACATAAATCTTGAGGTGGACCCTGGCACAAAACATCTTGATATTACGATTGCTACTAACAAAGATGAGTATAGACCTCAAGATTCAGTGACCGTGAAACTGAAGGTCGCTGGCCACAAAGGTCAGGGGGTCAAATCAGAGATCACCCTCGCAGTAGTAGACGTTGGGGTACTGAACCTTATTGGTTTTGAAACACCAGACCCATTCCCCATATTCTATGGCTCCAGACTACTCTCTGTACAAACTGCCGAGAGCCGACTGCATATTATAGGTCAAAGAAGTTATGATGAAAAAGGCGAGAACCGTGGCGGCGGCGGAGCCGCGGCAGCGCCCTTTGCCTACCGCTCTGAATTCTTGACAACCGCATATTATAATGCTCGAATCTATACGAATTCAAAAGGTGAAGCAGTAATACGCTTCAAACTACCCGATAACCTTACGACGTTCCGGCTCATGGCAGTCGGGCACACTAAAGCCTCCTGTTTTGGTTCAAGTGATTCAAAGATCCGGGTGAAAAAACCGCTTTTGTTGCTTGAGGCATTACCCCGATTTGTCCGGCTCGGCGATGAATTCGAAGCCGGTATTGTCGTCCACAATAATACGAACGTTTCTGGTAAGGTAGTAGTCGAAGCCTCGGCTGATAATATCACACTCGTTAACGAAAGTAAAAAAACGCTGGAGATCCCTGATGGTCAAGAAAAAGAAGTACGCTTTAAGTACCGCGCCCACGGGGTCGGTCAAGCAACCTTCAGATTTAAAGTAACTATGGGACAAGAAGCAGATGGGGTCGAATTAGAAATACCGGTGATCTCACCGCGCCTGACCGAAGCTGTTGCATTGTATAGCCAGACCATAGACAAAATCGCTGAAGCAATCACTGTACCAAAAGACATATACCCAGATGTTGGCTACATTGAGTTTACAACTTCGTCATCAGCACTTGTCGGACTTGAAGGTGGGGTTGAATACCTTATTAAGTATCCGTATGAGTGTCTTGAACAAAAGACATCGAGGATTCTACCGTTCATCCTCGCTGAAGATCTGATCAATTCTTTTGACCTTTCTGAACTGAAGGGCAAAGACCTTAGAAAAGAACTCCAGAATACTCTAAAAGAATTCAAAGATTTTCAACATTACAATGGTGGCTTCAAGTTCTGGCCGGATTCCTGGTATCCATCACCATGGTTAACTGCTTATGTTGTAAATGCGCTCGCAAAAGCAAAAAAGAAAGGTTATTACGTTAATCCAAACATGCTCAATAGAGCAATAGACTATTTGAAAGACGTACTACGCCGCAACGATGTTGATTGGGAATATCCCTATAATAAAAATGTTCAACTCACCACCAAATGCTTTATCCTGTATTCACTCGTTCTGTGGGATGTTTACGACCATGGCTACATGTCCGGACTTTTTGAAAAACGCGATCAGATATCGCTCTTCGGCAGAACGCTATTACTCAAGGCTGCGCACATCTACGGCAATTCATACTATAAAAAAGAACTAAGAAGAATACTGATCAATAAAATAAAGATGGCATCGACTACTGCTCATTTTGAAGAACCAAATGTGATCGGCATGGCTTGGATATGGCACTCCAATGTCAGAACAACAGCGCTCATTCTCCAGGCATTGCTCGAAACTGGCGGTGAATTTGCTAATGCAGAAAAGATAATCAAGTGGTTAGTAACTGAAAGGAAAATCGGTCGATGGCGCTCAACCCAAGAAAATATCTATGTCTTTGATGCATTCAATACGTATTTTAGAATCTACGAAAAACAAACTCCCAATTTCATGGCAACTGTCTATCTTGAGAATAAGGAAATCCTAAAAGAGATCTTCAAAGGTAGGGAACTACAGATACGAAGAAAAGAAGTACCATTAGGTGATCTGACACAAGGCAAAAAACTGCCGATTAACATTGAAAAGAGTGGTGACGGACGACTATACTATGGTCTGCGCATGCTTTACGCCCCAACGCACGAACTCAAACCACGGGATGAAGGTCTCGCAGTATTCAAAGTGGTGGAGCCGCTCGCTGAAGGACTCTCTGGTGATGAATTGAGCGCCGGTAAAATCTACAAGGTAACGCTCAGTATTATTACGCCCCAAGAACGTAATTTCGTGGTAGTCGATGATCCACTTCCAGCTGGTGTTGAGGTCATAAATACATCATTTGATACTGAAAGCAAACAACTCCTCAAAATGATGGATGGTAACATGGACTACTATGATGAATATTATGTAGAAGATTATTATGGTGGTGAGTATGATGACTACTACTATTACTATCCATCATGGGGTACATTTGACCACTGGGAAATCTATGATGAAAAAGTTCTTTTGTTTGCTGATGCCTTAAGAGCAGGTGAGCATACCTTCTCTTATCTCGTACGAGCAATGACATTTGGGAACTTTACAATGCCACCAACCAAAGCCGAGGAGATGTATACACCTGAGGTTTTTGGGTATAACAGGCAAAGAAAACTGGTGGTCAAGTAGAGCGTAATGCGTAAAGAGTAGCGCGTAGGGCGAAAAACATTATTCTTCGAGTAAGTTCCGAGCTTCACGAGGAACGCATCGAGAAGATCATTAATGTACGTTCTCGACCCTTCAACAAGTTCAGGACAGGCAAGCTCGAATATTTATTATTCATCCCTCGAACAAGGCCTCTTCTAATTATGCCTCGAGCGAGCTGCCCTTATCTACTCTTCGAGCGAGCAGAGCGCTTGTCCGCTAAGTCATGTAGAGGAAGTCGAGAAGTTGCCTGCAAAATATACGGCGCCGAGTATCCCCGCGTCGTCGCCGAGCTTACCCGGGATGATCTTGAACTTACGGTATTGAGCACCCATGATTCGCTGCTCTGCTGTCTTTCTCATCGATTCAAACAGGACCTTTCCCGCCCTTGAGATACCTCCTGAAACAATAATCACCTCAGGGTCAAACAAAGAGATGATATTCGATAAACCGACACCGATATAGAACCCGATCTCAGCAAATATCTCTTTAGCAAGAGCATCACCCCTTTTTGCTTCTTGTGCAATAATACGTGGCGTTATCTTTTTGTATTTTCTCAGGCTACTTTTCCGTTTTTTCATCCGGCGGCGCGCACGTGCAACGATATAGCGCGCACCTACATATCCCTCAAGATGACCAAACTGATTGCAAGTACATCTCTTACCATCATATTTGATCACCGAATGACCGAACTCTCCGGCAAACCCGTTCGCGCCAAATAATAACTTTCCTTCACATACCGCAGCACCACCGACGCCCGTGCCAAGAGTAAAAAGGAATATATTATTGTATCCCTTACCCGCACCGAATTTCCATTCACCCAAACATATTGCATTTACGTCATTAAGTATCTTTACCGGCACTTTAAATTTTTTATTAATTGTCTGGGCAAGCCTTACATTAGTCCAGCCGGCAAGATTAGGTGAGTATCTCACGATACCTTTTCTTGAATCGATAATGCCTGCAATACCGATACCAATGTGTGATATTGGTTTTGTAAAGGTCTGAATAGCATTTTTTATCTGATCGACAACAGTGCCTGGTCCCTGCTCAGCATGGGTTAGAATCTTTACTCGTTTGATGATCTTACCATCTTTTATGAACGCAGACTTTATATTAGTCCCGCCGACGTCCACACCAATGCAATATTTCTTACCCATGGTCATATCATAACTGTATATGCATCACCAACCTAAACTCCTGTATAAATTATTTCTTTTGTTCTTTGTTGGCGTCTTTTTCTTTCACTATACGAATGCTATTGGAACCGCACTTGCGGCATTGCCTTTCTATCATCTTACCTTTTTCATAAGGGTATTTATTAACTGCGCCGCATCGTAGACACTTGAAGTCTTTCTCTTCCATGACGCCTCCTCGTTACGTCATTGCGAGTCCCGATTTTCTTGGAAAATATTGGACCTGATAAATCGGGGCGTGGCAATCCCTATTATTTTGACACTGAGATCGCTTCGTCGTTACACTCCTCGCGATGACAGCATTTATTTCTTCTTTGCTTTTTTCTTCTCTTCTTCTTCGGTTAAAACCTTGATCGTATGTTCGATTTCCTCTTTGGTAACCTTTTTTCGTAACTCTTCAATATCCTGCATGGTTTTCTGGAATCTCTGACCTTCTGCCGCGCTGATCCATTCAAGCAACAATCTTTCTGGACGTATCCCCCATTTTTCCAATTTATCCCAGAGCTTCTCTACCCTCTTCTGGGTCCACCGGTTAGCATCGATGTAGTGACAGTCAACATAATGACACCCAGATACAACAACCATGGGGGCACCGTTTCTAAATGCACCGAGGACGAATTCTTCATGGACCCGTCCGCTGCACATCGTGCGGATGAGTCGCTGGTTGGATGGATACTGTAATCGGGCTCCACCACATGTATCAGCACCTGCATATGAACACCAGTTGCAGGCAAAGACGATCACCTTATCTTGGGGATCCTCAGCCAGATGCGCATCGATCTGGGTTATGATTTGATCGTCTGTAAAATGTTTCATCGAAAGTGCGCCAAAACGACATTCAGCTGCACACGTACCACAGCCATTGCATAAAGCCTCAACATAGGTGATCGTTTTATTCTTCGGATCGACCGTAAAAGCATTGTAAGGACAAACTTTCGAGCACATAGCACAGTATCGGCAAAGATCCTGATTC
>JAUWGT010000111.1 GCA_030606265.1 Candidatus Stahliibacteriota bacterium
GCCTCTCATTATGTCTCGATATTTGCGCAATTCTTGTAACACCTTGGCACGCTCTTTCTTTAAAATTTGTATCTTTCTGGTAGTTTGTTTATTCATGTACTAATTATAGTGAAAAAAATCAAAAAGTCAAGAGGTTTCTGAAAAAATAAAATTCTTAATGCCCTGAAAACCTATTCTCGGTCAGCCTGTGGACATTGGACATTTTATGCCTAATCATATTCAACATCCTTATCTCGCTACGCGATTTCTTCTTATGTTCCAAACGCTGAGCTGCTTTATGTACTGCCCACTTCTGCATGCCAAATATCTTACCAATGTAACGCGCATCCAACGGCGTCTCTCTATACAATACATACAAACACCATTTTTTTGCGACCTTGTCCTCAAATAATCTATTCACGGAAACACCAAATACCTGTGCGACCACCTTAATTACCGATGAAGAATCAGAAATTCCGATCTTCATTCTTTTTTCAGAACTGATCTCATCGGAAAGGCGGTCATAGTTATCACTAATAATCGAATCAGCCCACTCCTTATCACCAACAAATTTCCTGTAGACCACTGGTAATTCAACCGCTTCGCCACCAACCAATTCAGCAAGGCAATGACGACCACCAACTAACTCCAGCATATAACCAGCATCATACCAACTCAGTTCTTTCCTGGCTAATCGTTTATGCAACATGTAATATAGACTACTCCAACGATATAGATCAGATCGCTTCACGATACCTGCTCTCACGGGATTGTCACAAATATACTTCACAACAGTCAAATAGTAGTTATCCTCTTGAATCAGAAAACTGCCGTACCTCGATTTGAAAACACTCCCACGACGCTGATACCATTTATTATAGTATAGTGCATAATCGCTAAGCAATTTACGCATGTATTGATTTAGATTAGGTAACGGTGTTTCCATAAGCAAGTGAAAATGATTTCTCATGAGGACAAACGCATGTATGATTGCTTTGTACTTAAAGGCAGTTAGACCCAAAAGATCCAAAAAGTGACGACGTTGAATGTTATTTCTAAATACCCAAAGACGTCCATTCCCATGTGATACTACATGGTGCATACCTCCTTCAAGTTCGATTCTTAGTGGTCGCGCCATAGTTTTCAACCGTCAATTAAAATGTCCAATGTCCAGACCTGACCCCGAAAAAGGGCGTATTTCTCAAACTTATAGCCGGTACCAGATGTTTTTATCGAGGGACCGGTATTGAATGGCTTCGGCGATGTGCTGGACTTTTATATTCTCATGATCCCCTAAATCAGCGATCGTCCTGGCAACCTTCAAAACTTTGTTATAGGCACGTGCTGAAAGACCAAATTTTTGAATTGCAGTCTTGAGCAAAGTTTGCGACTGTTCATCGATCAGGCAGAGTTTTCGTACGTCTTTTGCACCCATGTGTGCATTACAATAGATGTTCTTCCTGTTTTCAAAGCGATCGAGTTGTCGCTGTCTTGCTTTGTTTACACGCGCCCTTATTTCTTTAGAAGATTCTCCAAGCTGGGTTGATTTCAACTCATCGTATTTCAACGAAGGGACTTCAATGTGGATGTCGATCCGGTCAAGCAAAGGTCCAGAAATTCTATTGTGGTAACGCTGAATTTGCTGGGGTGTACACCGACATTCATGAAATGGATCCGTAAAATAACCACAAGGACAAGGGTTCATGGCTGCAGCAAGCATGAAACGAGCCGGGTAGGTCAAAGTCACCTTTGCCCTACCGATCGTTACGGAACCATCCTCAAGTGGTTGGCGCAACACCTCAAGGACATTTTTGTGGAACTCAGCGAGTTCGTCGAGAAACAATACACCATTATGTGCTAAAGAAACTTCACCTGGTCTGGGCACATGACCACCGCCAATAATACCCGCATCAGAAATTGTATGATGGGGTGAACGGAACGGTCTGGTGCCAAGCAGAGAATCACTGTTTGATAAAATACCAGCAATCGAATGTATCTTCGTCGTCTCAAGTGATTCTTCTAAGGTCATCTTTGGTAATACGGTTACAAGCCTACGCGCCAGCATAGTCTTGCCCGTGCCCGGAGGACCAATCATAAGAAGATTATGGCTGCCTGCAGCAGCTATTTCGAGGGCGCGCTTTGCATGATGTTGACCTTTGACCTCAGCAAAATCTACTGTGTACTGTGAAGCGTCATCAAAGATTTTTGCACGGTCTATGACCACAGGTTGTATGTTTGCTTCTCCGTTGAGAAAAGCAACTACCTCAATAAGGTTGTCAAAACCATAGACATCAATACCTTGAACAATAGCTGCTTCAGGTGCATTAGATCGCGGCAGGATCATACCGTCAAGCTTATTGTCCTTGGCCGCGAGCGATACAGAAATTGCACCTTTAACTGGACGCAGTGTGCCATCTAAAGACAATTCTCCAAGGATTGCGTACTGCTTCAGGTGCGCACCACGCACAGTCTGTGATGCTGATAAGATACCTACGGCAATCGGTAAGTCGAAACTTGAACCTTCTTTTTTTATATCAGCGGGTGCGAGATTCACCGTGATTTTACGTGCGGGAAACCGGAAACCTGCATTCTTTATCGCTGCAAATACGCGATCCTTTGATTCTTTCACGGCATTGTCAGGCAGACCGACAGTTGTAAAACCAGGCAAGCCGGTTGATAGATCCACCTCAACGTCTACAAGATATCCATCAATGCCGAATGTGGCACACGAAATGATTTTTGATAACATGGATACAAGTATATGACTGCAGCGTGTCCAGTCAACAAAAATTCGTTGTGAAGTTGTGACATTTTTGTCACAGAAATAATGACTAAATAACCTGTTTTGTCATTTTGCTTGACGATTTCACTATTATTAGTATAATTGAACTCGGGTTTGTTGTTTTCAAAGAGGAGGAAAGCATGAAGAAACTTTTTGTACTATTACCAATACTTTTTCTCATTATAAGTTGCGGCGAAAGTCCAATCGTTGGACAGTGGGAAAGATTTGGCGATGAAGCTGAAGGCGCAGTTGTTCAAGTCGAGCGAGTTGGCAATATGTATCATGGCAAGCTGATAAAATCCGCTGGCATACTCGACCTACTCGGTTTTGCTGAGAAGGATATAAAATGGCGCGATGTTGAACCAGTGGCGCCCAATAAGTGGAAGGGTAAGGACCTAATAAAAATGGTTGATCATGAAGGGAATGTTGTCTCGATCGATTACAAAGATGTGTATTTTACACTCATGGGTGACGGCGTTTTAGAAATACGCAAATTTGCCAGAGAGGCAGAAATGGTCGGCACTGTACAAAAATGGCGCCGAATACAGTGAGGGCGATTATTTAGTCAATACTATAATTGTAGTCTGAAAGAAATTGCTGTCGTAAAACCATCATAAGTCTTATTACTTACCTTTTATTAATGAAAACGCTTCGGCACGCGTTGCTGCTCTGCGCATTGCCCCGCGTATCGCCGAAGTCACAATGAGTGTACCAGGTTTCTTCACACCGATCATGGAGAGGCAGAGGTGTTCTGCTTCGATGACAATCAAAACCCCCATGGGTTTGAGATTTTCCATCAGAAAATCAGCGATCTCATGGGTCAGTCTTTCCTGAACAAGCGGTCTTTTAGCCATGATATCAATAACTCTTACTAAACTGGAAAATCCAGTGATCCTATTTTTCTTGGGGATATAAACCATATGTGCCTTGCCAAAAAATGGCAGCAAGTGGTGTTCGCAAATCGAATAAAAAGGGATGTCTTTAATGATGATCATCTCATCTTCATTTTTTGCCTGATATGTTTTAAGTTCTCTTTTAGGATCATGCTTCACACCAGCAAAGATATCATCGTACATATCGGCGATACGGCGTGGCGTATCTTTTAATCCAAGTCTTTTTGGATTTTCTCCAATTGCCTTGAGGATTATTCTTACGGCCTTTTCAATTGCCTTTTTGTTTTCTTTTTTCATTGTTTTTCTTCTTCTTAATCACTGTTTTTTGCTTAGTACGAATACCTAAAATCTTATCGATTTCTTTACTGTCAAGAATCTCTTTTTCAAGCAGCGCTACAGCTAATGCCTTAAGTTTCTTGATATTCTTCTTGACAATAGCCACTGCACGACGTTCTGCAGTTTCAACAAGCTTTTTGACTTCCTCATCTATATCATGCGCTGTATCTTCTGAGTAATCTCGATGCATACCTATCTCACGGCCCAAGAATATTTCCTCTTGCTTCTCACCATAAGTCAATGGTCCCAACTTCTCGCTCATGCCCCACTCACAAACCATTTTACGCGCTAGTTTCGTAGCCTTTTCGATATCATTACCAGCACCAGTTGATAGGTCGCCAAGCACGATTTTCTCTGCCGCCCTACCGCCGAGCATAAAAGCGAGTTGATTCTCACAATATGTCTTGGAATAGGTCCGGCGCTCATCAATAGGCAATGCCTGGGTCAAACCTAAAGCCATACCTCGTGGTATTATAGTTACCTTATGTATGGGATCCATACCAGGCAAGGATTTAGCAACAAGAACATGCCCGCATTCATGAAAAGAGGTTAATCTCTTCTCATCATCGGAGATAAGCAGGCTTTTTCTTTCCACACCCATCAATATCTTGTCTTTGGCATCTTCAAATTCCTGCATAGTTATCACTTTCTTATTACGTCGTGCGGCAAGTAGGGCAGCTTCATTTACCATATTCGCCAGATCTGCTCCGGAGAACCCTGGCGTACCACGTGCCAGCACTTTTTTATCAACATCTTTAGCCAACGGTTTTTTCCGCGTGTGGACTTTGAGAATACCCAATCTACCCCGTACGTCAGGACGATCAAGCACGACGACTCGGTCAAACCTGCCTGGTCTTAAAAGAGCTGGATCAAGTATGTCGGGACGATTAGTCGCGGCCATGAGGATAACACCTTCGTTTACTTCAAAACCATCCATTTCAACGAGTAATTGGTTTAGGGTCTGCTCACGCTCATCATGTCCACCACCCAAGCCGGCACCACGTAACCGACCTACGGCATCGATTTCATCGACGAAAATAATACAAGGTGAATTGCGCTTTGCCTGATTAAAGAGATCCCTGACCCGTGAAGCCCCCACTCCAACGAACATCTCCACGAAGTTCGAACCACTAATTGATATAAAGGGCACTTGCGCCTCACCAGCAACTGCCCTGGCCATTAGTGTTTTACCAGTTCCTGGCGGTCCAAGTAGGAGCACGCCCTTTGGAATTCTTCCGCCAAGGCGTGTGAACTTCCTCGGTTCTTTCAAAAACTCTATTACTTCGGTCAATTCTTGTTTTGCTTCTTCAACCCCAGCAACATCATCAAAAGTAACTGAAGGTTTATTTTCCAGCATGATCTTTGCGCGACTTCGTCCAAACCCCAGGGCGCGATTTTGACCAGACTGCATTTGTCTTATAAAGAAAATCCAGACGCCAATCAAAAGTAACCAGGGAACGATACTTATCAGGATGTTTCCCCAGCTTGATTTTTGTTTGGCGACAACCCTAACGCCGTGCTGGACTAATTCTTCTGCTAGTTTTGGGTCTTCAAAGGGAATCAGGGTGGCAAATTCAGAAAAATCCTGTTTGGCTTCGAATGATATCGATGATCTAAATTTCCCTTTGATGGATCGTTCGGTTATGGTAACTTCATAAATATTCTTGTTTCTTAACTCCTGCAAGAAAATTGAATATGGGATATCAACAGCCTGGACGCCACGATTAATGACCTGTAGTATGATTATATAAACAGCGATGATGATGACCGACCAGATCACAAGCGTTTGTAAAGCGCGCTTTTTTGGTGGTTGTTTACTTACCATTTGCTACTCCGATAAAATTTAGGTTACGATACTTATTGGATTGATCAAGACCATAACCAACAACAAAAACACTGGGGATATTGAAACCGAGATATGTAATATGGATATCGACCTGCCGGTCATCCTGCTTATTAAGCAGAGAACATACTGCCACGCTGCGCGGCTTTGATACGCTAAAACGGTCGAGCAGGAATCTAAGGGTGCGGCCGGTGTCGATTATATCCTCGACTATTATTATATCACGGTCTGTAATATCAGACGAAATATCCTGCACCAGTTCCACTTCACCGCTTGATTCCTTTCCGTTATAACTCGAGACCGACACAAAATCAACTTCAACTGGGATATCCACAGCTTTTAGTAAATCAGACAAGAACATAAAAGATCCTTTCAAAACGCCAATGATAACCGGGTTTTTATTTTGGTAATCACCGTTTATTCTCTGACCGATTTCTTGTACTTGTCGTAAAATAGTTTCTTGCTTAATTAGAATGTGCAAAACTCACCACCAATATCTTCTTTGTGCTCTTCCTGATAAAGGCTCGGGAAGAGCGTGCTATGCCAATTACCCAAAGGATACCTGTTTTGTCACACAGCATCATTATTTCTTTTCGCCGGTGCAAAGGTGTTTTACGGTCTTGGAAAATATTTTTGACCTTTTTCCTGCCAATCTTTGTTACAATAAAATCTCCATCCCTCTTGCTTCTTATCACCAGTGGCGGCTCAAGCCCATCCAGGTCAAAAACCTCACAATCCGGCTTTAATTTACTCAAATCAAATTGTGTCTCGGTGCGTATCTTAACAAGAAGATTACCGATAACCAAGAAATCTCTTTCTGTATCCACAGCTATCTCAATCTGTTTGCGCAACTTTGGAATTCCAACAATCACCTTATTATATTCTTTCTGCGCATACAGTTTTTTGGGCAAGTGTATCTTTTTGCCGCTTTCTTTGTCCTTTAGACCTAGTATTTGCGTAATATGTTTACTTTCAAGGCCATCAAGGACACCATGCAGGTCTTTTACTGCTTTCATTACCACCCTGTTTTGGACAGCTGGATTATACTTCAATAACTTCTTTGTGTCAAGCAAAATATGACCAGATTTTCGCTCCGCCACCTTTTCGTACGCCTTACGAGCTTGTCCTTCAAGAAAATCATCATCCTGCCTGATAATAGCGATGGTTCGCTCAATGACCCGGTGCAATTCTGGATTAATCTTGAGGAATTTCGGGATAATCTTATGTCTTAGCAGATTACGGCGATAATCTAAAAGCCGATTTGTCTCATCCAAAGAATAATCTAGCCTCTTATCTCTCAGGTATTTAATAATCTCGATTTTTTTCAAATCTATTAGCGGCCTAACAAATGGTTGGCGCTTTGCCGGGATTGATCTCAAACCCCGCGCACCACTGCCTCTAATCAAGTTCATGAAGAACGTCTCGACAACATCATCAAGGTTATGACCAAGTGCAATCACTTGTCCATTGATTCTCCTCAGGTATTTACATAATGCCTTGTGGCGCATTTGACGTGCTGTTCCTTCGCTGCCAAGATTTGTTCTTAAAACTTTGAGAGGGATTATCTTATACTTAATATTATATTTCAGGGCATATTTCTTTGTTAGCGCCTCTTCTTTGCTTAAATATTCCTGGGGTCGTAACCCATGATTTAGATAAACAAGGTGGAAATCTATCTTATCATGGTAAAGATTGAACAGCGTGTCAAGAAGACAAACAGAATCCGGACCAGAAGAAAACGCAATGACTACCCTTTTCACGCCCTTGAACATATTATACTTCTGGTCAGTACTTTGAATTGTATCGAGTATTTTCTTTGTGATATCAATCTTCACGGGTCAATTATACACAAAATCGCGGGGATTACAATGATAATGCAGGTAACGTTGTTTCACCCTCACCCCTACCCTCTCCCTTCAAGGGAGAGGGAGACAGAAACTTCTCGACTTCCTCCACACAACTTAGCGGACAAGCGCATCACTCGTTCGAAAACTAATTTCTTA
>JAUWGT010000131.1 GCA_030606265.1 Candidatus Stahliibacteriota bacterium
CCTCAACTGTACCGCAGGGCGTGACGCCGGTAACGCATCCGCCAATGGCATATATTTTATCTGCTACATTTTGTGATGTCAGATTTGTACGAGCCGTAGACATGACGGTCTTTGTTGACCATATATCAGTAGTTGGATCATACTCTTCAACATCATTCAATGTATTAGTAGCGTCATCACCACCGATCGCATAGATCTTACCATTAACAACAGATACGGTTAACCCTGCTCGAGCAGTCGGCATTAAAGTTTTGGTCGCCCAGGTATCAGTACTCGGCACATATTCGAATACCGAATCAAGAACATTAGTTCCATCGTATCCGCCTATCACATAGATCTTGCTATTCACCGCGACCATACCAAACTCACGGATAGAAACCGGCAAAGAACTGCCTGCTGACCAGGTATTACTTATAACATCATAGATCTCCAGGGTCGATAATAAACCGCTGCTGTTCCTGCCGCCAACAACATAAAGGCTTTCATTGATCGTTGCCGCACCGCCAAAACTCCTTACCGTCGGCATTGCGGTTTTCGCTTGCCAGTCAATTGAATATGACAATGAGAACAGAAACAGCACCAGGATATATATAATACTACCTTTAAATTTAATTTTCATAAAGACCCCCTCTTGTGTTCCAATATTAAAAATGCAGATACACTTTTATTTTAAGCGAACGACCTTTCTAATAATATACTGGTTACCCATATCCAGACAAAGGAAATATATCCCCTGACTAAAACCATTCATTGCGATCTTCAAAGAATTATTACCTTGTTTCAACCTGTTCTTCTGCAAGTTCCAGAACACCGGTATAGTAAAATAGTTCTTTGCAGTCATTGCATTTGAAAACATATTTATTTGTATGTATTCGAATCACATCTTGATGTGTTGTTCCAAGGAGATCAGATAGATCGATATATTCGACATTGAAGTTATCGCAATAAGGGCACTGTTTTTTGCTCGTAAATTCTATTCGCTGCATAAAACCCCCTTTGCGCACCCTGATTAAGCACAGCTATTCGGTGCACTTTATCGTAATATATATTATGATGATAATGTTATTTCTGTGTTATTTACTATTTATATGGATCAGGTTATCTTGTTTTTGAGCTCTCTATCTATGAGTACTTACCGAAATTTCGGGGTCTTTTCTTATCGCCGCCTGGATGAATTCCGCGGCTCTTTCTTTATCCGATAGCAATAGGGCATTCATTATGCGCGTTACTATCCGGGTATATTGGTCACGTGCTTCGAGCCGATATGTTTCGTTCCACGCATCATAAAGGTTCTCGGCAAGCAAAGGACCCCGGTACAGGTCAAAGGCTTTTTCATATGTTTTTACCGCTTCTGTGGTGTTTTCGTCACGCCATTGTTTGTCACCCTGTTCAATGATATCATTAAAACTGAACAGATCGATATCTAAGCATTGTTTGGGATAACGGAATTCGTAAACCCCGAATTCACGGTGGATCATATTTTCAGCATCAAGATCATAATCGTGCAGGGATTTACGAAGCAAGAAAATCACCTGCCGCAAAGAAGTGAATGATTTTTCTGGTCGTTCACCGGGCCAGAACATTTCCATCAGTTGATCTCTCAACACGGTCTGTTGATAATTCAATAAGAGTATTTTTAAGAGATCTTGTACTTTTTTCCTGGTAATGAGAACCCGCGTGCTATCATCTTTTAATATCTCAAATCGACCAAAAAGTTTGATCTTGAGATACGGTACAGATTTATGCTCGAGTGATTCAAGTACCGATACTGCTTTTTTAGCGATTCCCGGTTTCAAATGCCAGATGCATTCTTGTACATCATCTTTATAATGCTCAAGCCTTAATTTTTCAACCATAGAAAGACCGATCTCCTGACACTTCACAGATTTATGTTTCATAAGAAAATCGACCAGTTTCTCATCATTTGTAACAAGCCGCAATAATAACATGCGCGGCATAACAGCACGTTTTCTTTTCAACGCGTATTCACATACCATCGGCAAAAACCATTCCCTTTCGCGCAGAAGAATGGTATCATAGCCATGCTTCCAGCAAACCTTTAGAAGAGAATCAAAACCCTTGAGATAATCACCACCCTTTTGTTTTTGAATATAATGCTGTATAAACCTGCCAATTGTGTGTTCAAACTTTCTATCAAGCGTCTTTTCAATACCTCTTTTAAGATAAGTCTGTGCTGTCTGTTTTTCATTAAGAAACCAAAGCGAAAACGCTGTTTCCATAAGGAGGTATCCTTCATCGAGTTTCTCTCCAGTCTCATTCATTATTGTCTGTGCTCGGTTAAGTAGCTCCAGAGATTGCTTATAATCACCCTGCAGTCTTGCCATCACCCCCATATTGAGGTAAACATATATCTTCTCCGTATACGACATGCTTTTCTCGAGGAGTTTGAGTGATTTGCTGTAATATTCTTTTGCTTTGTCATAATCGTATTCATCGCGCAGAATACTAGCATGTATCCAATATGCAGCACCCTCTTCATAGTTCAACCCGGCTTCTTGTGCAAGGTGACGGCACTTTGTAAGTATATCCTGACCAATTTTCCATTCACCATTTTGCCAGTACAATTCGCCAATATTGAGCATGGCATATATCTGTAACCTCGTCGCATGTTCATGTTCGCATAACTGCAGTGCATTGTGTAAATATACTTTCGCTTCAAAGAAATTACCTTGCCGCAGCGGAACAATACCAAGATTGATCGACGACTTGAGAAAGAGTGCGGTATTATTCGATTTCTTTGACAAGTAACTTGCTTTTCTATAGCACTGCTTTGCACGTTCAAGTTTACCGAGCATCCAGTAATTAACACCCTTTGCATTCCAGATATCGCCGAGCATTCTGTCCTTACCGTGCATCACCGTGAAACAACGGTCAAGGTTACGGTTCGATGCAGCATATTCTCCTTCTCGCTGCAGAACTCTCGATTTTAATAGCAATACCTTACAGAGCAGAACCTTATTCTTTGAGCTTATCGGCAGGATCTTTTCGCAGAACCCGAGTGCTTCTGAGAGTTTACCTTTTAGAAAATACAAGCATGCTGAGACGTACATTTGCTCAGCTGGTTGATCAGTGACGTTTATTTTATGGGTTAACTTCTCCAGTGCCTTAAGGTTACCTTCTCTGGTGTATTCGTCCGCAAGCTGAAGAAAATCTTTTTCCATATCCTAAACTATGATAATCTATCGAACCAGCAATGTCAAGAAATATGACAGTCTGACATTCTGGCTTGACTTCTGACCTGCCATTATGTATACTCACCTTAGAGTTAATCTATGAAAATACTTTTCGTTTACCCAAAAAATCCGGAAACATTCTGGAGTTTTAAATATGCCTTGAGATTCATCTTCAAAAAGGCAACCAATCCACCACTTGGATTATTGACGGTCGCTGCACTAGTTCCTGAAGACTGGGAGAAAAAACTTGTCGATATGAATGTAAAGCGTTTGAAGGATAAGCATCTACAATGGGCTGATTTTGTCTTTATGAGTGCAGCCTCTATTCAGAAAAAGTCTGTAAAAGAAATCATATCCAGATGCAGAAAACTAGGCATTAAAACCGTCGCCGGTGGTCCTTTATTTACAAGCACTCCTGATGAATTCCCTGACGTAGACCATCTAGTACTCAACGAAGCAGAAATTACCCTACCCATCTTTTTGAAAGATGTAGCAAAAGGCTGCCCCAAGCATATTTATACGTCTAGTGAATGGGCAGATATTAAAACAACACCTCCTCCACTCTGGGAACTCATCAAAATGAAAAAATATGCTGCGATGAACATTCAATATTCACGGGGTTGTCCTTTTGATTGCGATTTTTGTGATATTCCAATGTTGTACGGACATAAGACACGGATAAAAGAAAAAAATCAGATAATAGCAGAATTGAACGCCATCTACTTACAAGGTTGGCGAGGTGAAGTATTTTTCGTCGACGATAATTTCATCGGCAATAAAAAGTATCTAAAAAAGGAAATTCTACCGGCTATTGCTCAATGGATGATACGAAGAAAACAACCATTTTCATTTTTCACACAGACATCTGTAGACCTCTCTGATGATGAAGAATTCATGCGTTTGATGGTTCAGGCGGGATTTGATACAGTCTTTGTTGGTATTGAAACTCCGGAGGAGATAAGTCTGGCTGAATGCAATAAGATCCAGAATAAGAACCGCGATATGATCGCCTGTGTAAAAAAAATCCAAAGATTTGGTATGCAAGTACAGGGTGGATTTATCGTTGGTTTTGACAGCGATCCACTATCGATTTTTGATAGACAAATCAGGTTCATTCAAATGAGCGGGATCGTCACTGCAATGGTTGGTTTGCTAAGTGTAGTTCGCGGCACAAAACTTCACCGTCGGCTTAAAAAAGAAAATCGAGTACTGAAAGATGATTGGGGGGACAACACAGACTGCTCAATCAACTTCATCCCCAAGATGAATCATAAAATACTTATCGACGGTTACAAGAAAATCGTCAAAACCATATATTCTCCTGATTATTACTATAAACGGGTCAAGACGTTTTTGGAACACTATAAGCCATCACAAAAGAAGACATTTCGATTTCGATTCAGTTACCTGGCAGCGTTCCTCAAATCCGCGTATCTTCTGGGTATAGAAGGCAGAGAAAGATTCCACTACTGGCGACTTTGCTTTTGGACTATGTATAGCCACCCGCGACTTTTTCCATTGGCAGTCACCTTGACAGTATATGGTTTCCATTTTCGTAGAGTCTTTGCAAAATACGTGTAACCCCTGGGGTCCCAAATCTCTACAGACCGATCGAGGATAAGGAGTAGGGGCTTTAGCCCCGTCAAAAATTGCCCAAATCCTTATTTGTCATTACGAGCCCGCTAAAGGCGGGCGTGGCAATCCCATTATTTTTCATGAAATTACTCTGTGTTTAAAACTCTGGCGCCAAATCTCGACATTCTACATTTCTGGATATACGCTTATCTAATCTTAACTACTTTCCTTGTTATTTCCCCATCAATTTCTATGAAGTATATTCCGGGCTTTATCTTATCAGGCATCACAACTCTACCCGTGATGTCAAAAACATTACATTCTTGGTCTTTAGGCAATAGAAGAGGACCGTTAATAATTGTTGCCCCAATCCTAGTGTTTGGAATATTTAAGCCACCATTTTCTTCAACCCCAGTTTCTGATATTGTGAAGTTACCATCGGAAACGTCCAACCCAACATTAACTCCTGCAGAATCAACTTGAATCAACACACGACAGGTAGTTGAGCTAATCTGAGGTATTATCCATTCCATAGTTCCACTATCTGGATTGACCACACCCGTGATTGGATAAGGATAGCTTTGACCACCATCAATTGATAGAGAAAGAAGGTAGTCGTAAATATTTGGGTTTCCTGGTGCGTAAAACCACCATCGAATTGTATATGTTGAGTCCCAGAATAATTCCTCACCACCATTTGGACAAAGAAGAGTTACTCCTTGATCTGATCGCCCATAAGATATATCTACATTTAGGATAGTGATTAATACGATTAGTCCTATACTATGTACGAATTTATTCACAAATCCTCCTCATAGTAATTATAAAACGAAATCAGATATTGTCAAGGGGGCGGGTAGCCCGGATTGTTCACATTAGTTGTCATTGCGAATCCCAACCGTCTATATATAGCGGGCGGGACGTGGTTCCGTTTCACGAGAATCCTCGCAAAGCGGGACAATCTCATTATTTCTCATCTCTGTAATCGTTCCATTCACTTGACAATGCACCAGCATATATTATACTTGCTCTGATTAAATATCAATGAAAACAATGAGGAGGATGATATGCCATTCCACATAAGCAGATTTATATGGAGCTTCAAAAAAATTACCGGTAAAAATGCATCAGCAGTACTGGAAACAAATGTAGATGATTATAATAGAATCAAAACACCGATTAAAAAAGCGAAGTTTATTAAAAAATTAATCACTGATTTATTGGCAAAAACTTCTGAGCCCATTGCGAAAAAAATAATGTACCAGTGCGGCTCAGTATACAATCAAGGAATATCTCAATGTGTTGCCGTACCTATGATAACAAAAGTAAAAAAACTATCCAGAGAATCAAAGAGTATAAAAGATTTTATCAACAAACTCAACCAACATCATATTGGTGGTGGGAATCTAAGACTAAAGGGGAATGTTATCACAACGACTTATGAACGTTGTTATTGTGGTGCCGTGAGCAAAACAAAAGAAAAAATACCAATCACCTATTGCTACTGTGGTGCCGGTTGGTATAGCCGGCTTTTTGAAGAAGCCCTATCC
>JAUWGT010000037.1 GCA_030606265.1 Candidatus Stahliibacteriota bacterium
TGGGACCAGACACCGATTGTTTCTTGGAAAACAAAAGTCAGTGCAGAAATCACTAGACCGGTAGACAGGATCAACAAGAACAGGCGGTTCGTATTCAAGCCACACGTCTTTAGAGCCACGAGCTCTTTGTTTTTCGTCATAATACCGAAGATAAAGAAGGCAGCCATTATCGACCCTATGGGGATGAGGAGTACAATATAGGAAGGTGTCAGGTAGACATAGTAGAGGAGAATATCTTTTGCTAAAGCATCTTTGGCTAAGAATTTTCCCAGATTGTCAAATAGGTTAATTACAACATAAATGAATATCAGAACACCCAGGCAAAGGAATAGATATTTCAGGAAACTTCCGAGAACGTAACGGTTAATCACTTTCATTTTAGAAACCGTTTGAAAGGAGACCTTTCATATTCAGCGAGGAGAAAGAGGTATACCCCTGAGACAAGAAGAATGATATTAGGTAACCACATTGCCCAGTACGGCGAAAAACCACGTCGGTCGGCGAATTCCTCACCCACAAGAACGAGGATATAGTAAGACGAAAACAACAGGATACCGAGGAGAAGTCCTCCAATCCCACCGCGACGGAAAAGATAACCTAATGGAGCACCTATCAAAACAAAGAGGATGCAGGCAACAGCCAATGAGAATTTCTTATTGAATTCAACTATATAGCGTGCGATTTTCCTTTTTTTGCCTTTTATAACATTGAGCTTTTTTCCTATTCTGAATCGTGCAGCATCAAGATCAGTGATGTCGCCGTTAATGAACCTGGTGATCGCTACCGTACCGATATCTGCTATTTCAGTGTTCAATGATACAATCTCCTCTTTTGTTTGATCTATTCTTGATTTAAGTCCAAAGATATTAAGTTCATTTTGATTCCGATGTTTTCTTTCTTTTCTTATTAATTCAGTATTAACCGACATATTGATCATCTGTTTGCTGAAATTGGTTCGCTGGTATGTAGCATTATCAATGAGCTGATGGAGCTCACCATCATAGAGAACGAATTGAAGGATTTCATCTTCTTGAAAATCTTTGAGTTCACCATGAGGAGCAGTCATCATTAGATTATTGCGGAGATCATAAATTGTTATGTCATAAAGTTTGGACCGGTGCTCATCTTTTCTTCCGACATACACCATATAACCAGGGAATTCTTTAGTAAAGACCCCTTCAGCTAATCTTATAGCTGGTCGCTTCCTCGACACGTCAAGCATGAGGTTTCTCACCCGGTGGTTTGACTCAGGGAGTACGAAGCTATTGAAAAAAATGAGGAAAAACATAAACAAGAGGGTTGCCATAAAAGGTGTCTTCACAATAGAGAAGAAAGTCTGACCACTTGTTTTCAGGGCAAGGATCTCGTTGTCTTGAGAAAAACGACCAAAGGTCATAACAATCGCCACGAGGATTGCCATTGGTGCGGTATATGAGACGATTAAAGGCAGGGTGTAGATCAGTATTTGACCGACTATATCAAATGGCAACCCTTTTCTTACAAAGAGATCAATGAGACGAAACAATTGGTCCATTAAGAGAATAAAAGTCAGTGCTACAGCTGAGAACAAAAAAGGTGGTATGAATTCCCGAAGAAAATAGCGGTCTATTAATTTAGTCAATCAACCCCCTATCTCTAAGCCGGGCGATCCCTTTGGCAGCAGAGATGACCGGGGCTTTTGCATCGGGGTCTAAATCAGCGTTGAAATCCATGATCCCGAGATGGACCAATCTCATGTACGGCAGGTAAATAAAGGAATTGCTTTGTACCCTATTCATCGTATAGAATGTCTTTGGATAAATGGGTTCAACTAATTTATCTAAAAGAATGATGAGATTTCTATTAGTTAATGTGTCATTATCATAGAATTTGCTGTCGGGAAATAACGGAAGATATTTCTCAGATACTGCAAAAACCATTGGATCCGCATATACTAATCGATCAGTTGCGCCACTTATAATTTCTGCATAAAGTCTTCTGGTCAAAGCACATTTTTCATTGAAAATGCTGACGATCGGTGGCTGTAAATCACTGAGCAAGGTTGAGAGGTCATTATATTGCTTATTCGTGCGGTAATAGTGGAACAGGTTGAGGTAAACATTCTCATCCGTGCTGCCGATCTTCACGAGTCGTTTTAAGACACGTATTGCTTCAGTCGTTTGATCGAGTTTCTTGTGACAGTCATAAAGGTAGTACAGGGTAGTTTGGGATCCAGCGTGTTCGGCATAATATGTGCTAAAGTGCTTTGCCGCTTCCTGGAAAAGCTCGGCTTGATAATCAGCTAATCCTTTTTCAAATTCACTACGGCGGTGAAAAAAACTTGAGCAGCTTAGGATTAGTAGTACTAAGGGCCAAAAATAATGGCGAGACGGCATTCTTTAAGGAGTTCTATATTATTCTTCGAACCATGGATGCGACGTGCATCTGGTCCAGAGATTTCAATATCAGTTCGAGCCTCACCAATAATATCAATGGCCTGGATCAACAATGGATTTTGACCGATTCTCGGGTTGTTCAACAGATCTCGTGTTGTGTATAATACCAACCCTCTATCAATAATAGAGTTCTGGTCAGCGAAACTGACTGAGTACACCTCTTCCATCATTTCATTATAGATCTTTGGGAAAAGACAAGGCTTTAGATTGAAACCTCGACAATCGATAACAATACCTGTGTACATAGTGGACTCGATCTGTTCTGGTATAAGCTCGAGACCTCGGGGAACTGCTCTACCATCAGGCCATTCCTGTCCACAGCACGGACACAGCATAGGAACGACGAGCTTTACAGAGGATGCTTTAGGCAGGAGATGTGCCAATATTTTGTTCCTCAAAGTAAGGTGGTAGACGTATTCGATGCTGCCGTCGGTCAAGTAATTCTGCTTGAGAATACGGTAATCCAATAAAAGGCTGGTGATTTGATTACTGAGCTGGGCGTTGGTCTGGAGAAAATCTATGATCAGCATATCTCGATCATACTGCAGCGCATTAAACTCCTTTTGCAATAGATCAAAAGCAGTTGTTTGATCATTCGCTGATGCTTTAAGCGTATATGTTTCCCATTCCATCTCATCTGGGAAAGGACCGGTGGCAAGGATACAAAATAAAACAAAGAAAACTGTCGATTTCACCATCATACCTCCATGCGATTCATTCATGAATCGCGGCTAATGGCTAATAGTTTATTGCATATGGCCAATAGTGAACAGTTTTATTAGCCATCAACTATTAGTTATCCGCTGTGCCGCATACTGCAGCACACAGCGGGCGACGGGATTTGAACCCGCGACCCTCGGCTTGGGAAGCCGATGCTCGACCCCTGAGCTACACCCGCAAACTCAAAAAAATTATATGCCAAATGATTTAGATGTCAAGATTAATGATATCTTGTTCACTCACTATTCTTTGACTGGCCACATAGTTGACAGCGATTCAATTCCTTTGCACAATCGTAGCAATAAGTATAAGGCGTGGGGTTAATGGCGCAGTGTTGACACGGGGCAAGTTCAGATGCATGGATATCGCGACATTGAGGGCAGAGATACTTTTCACCATCATCAAGCCACTGTTCTGACGAGCAGTTTTCAATAAGACATACGATCAGTAATAGTACGATGAATGCAATACAGAATCGTTTACTGCCCATTGCTTTTTTAAAAAACATATCTAACATAAATAGACCAATGATCGAAATCGGTTAAATTTTCATAATTATTTACATCGATTGACAGATATTGATTCGGTTGCCAGCCAAGGCCAAAAGAATAGCTGTAATTCAATGAGTGAGATATGTGTCCATTGACAAGACCGGTATCAGTTGATTCTTTGAGATTCTTGTAATTGTAAAAGAACTTTGTGCCAAAGCGCAGATAGACTTTATTAATCAGATATTCAATTGCCAGAGGGATTCTGAAGCTATTGGTAAAGGCCTGGAGATCATTACCGGTTGAAAAATCCCAGGTTGGTTGATACAGAAAATCATTGCGTAAGCCAATTACGGCAAAACTCCTATCCGCTATTGGCAATGCTTTTGCCCAGCCGATTCGAGTAGTGAATGTATTGGCAAAATATTTGAGCTCTCTTTCATGATCTCTAAGGTCAAGGTATATTGAGTAGGGTAATGATTTAATCTCGGCAGTTGTGATTGGACCACCGAAGTCGACAAACCAGGAAGTGAACTTGTTTGGTTGAGAAGCATTTGTGTAGAACAGTCTGATACGACCACTTGGCATGCCAACTCGCTGACTGTAGATTTCACTAAGATTCTGTTGTTCAAGCCTTTCGTAAAACCCAGCGGCGATCTTTAGGTTTATATTCAGCTTGCCGATATTAAAAGATGTTTGTGACCCGATAAAATACTCAAGACCCTTTATTACATAATTGTTATAGGATTGCGCATTCTGCCATTCATAGCGGTTAATAATACCATCGTTAAACAGGTTCCAGACCTCGTCTTTAACTCTTAGCATCCAGAGATCTTGAAAGTAAAGAGAATAATCTTCGATACTATGCCAACCGAAGTAACTGGGCTCAAGTTCATACTCATATTCTAACCAATAATTGGCGTGTACACCAATGCGATTTGAGCTGAGAGCTATGCTCAGAGGTTGAGCCGAGGTTGCATCATAGGCAATGCCGAGCATTCTCTTATTGAATATTTGAGGGTTACAATAAAGGTCAGTTTCATAATCAGGGATAAGCCAGGCAAAATCAGTTCCCAACGCCTTGATACGGGTTGAATATTGTAGTCCATTAACCAAACATGCTAAAAGCATTATGCCTATTAGTAATCGCTTCATATTGTCTCCTATTTTCCGGTGACTTTTCAAAACAAGTGTAGTGATGAGTGCTGGTTTGTCAAGATGACAGATTGACACAGAGTTGTTTCTCGATATAATCTTCGTAGAAGCTATTTAACAAAGGAGGTGAATAAGATGAAGACATACATTATGCTTATGCTGGCCTTGGTTTTAACGATTTCCTTTATTTCTTGCGGTGAGAAAAAGGATAGCCCAAAAGTTGGTGATCTTACTCCTTTAGCAACAGGATTTGTGGAGTCACTCGTAAAGGAAGATTTTGCTAATGCCGTAAAGAATTTCGATAAAACAATGAAAGGTGTAATGCCTGAAGCAAAACTTCAGGAAGCGTGGCAGGGGCTACTTTCACAAAGCGGGTCTTTTAAGAAACAAACTGGCGTTCGGCAGACACAAGAACAAGGTTTTAACATTGTATTCGTAACCTGTGAATTCGAGAAAGCAACGCTTAACATTAAGGTTGTTTTTAATGATACAAACGAAATCTCTGGACTTTGGTTCGTGCCGTAGTCAAATCTTTACAGGGTGACCGAGAATGCCGAAATCTCTTGGAGTAGAGCCTTTAGGCTCGTTATAAGCGGATAAAAACTCCTGAAATTTCATCTATTTTTTAACGCAGACCAAGCCTTCGTCCCGAGCTCAGGCCGAGGGGGTCTGCTACTCCATCTTTAAAGTCCTTGGTCAGCTTGTTTAGATTTGAACTCTAGTATTCTACTTGACGTTGGTAGAAAAATCAGTATAATTGTTAATGGAAAGCATAAAGTATAAACAAGGTCTTACATTTGATGATATTTTATTAGTCCCCCAATATTCTGATACCTTACCCCGTGATTGTGCGGTTGCGACGAAATTCTCAAAGCATATCAGTTTGAAAATCCCGATTGTTAGTGCGGCAATGGATACTGTGACTGAATCAGCTATGGCAATTGCCGTTGCGCAACAGGGGGGTATCGGCGTTATTCACAAGAACATGTCGATCAAAAGACAGCAGAATGAAGTGCGCAAAGTGAAACGTGCACGCGGTGGTATGATCGTGGATCCGATAACCGTTTGTGAGGATTCCCCGATACGTCTTGCCAAGGAAGTAATGGATAAGTACGGCATTTCTGGGGTTGTGGTTCTTGATAAGAAAGAGCAGATCGTTGGTATTCTGACAAATCGCGACATCCTCTTTGAGAAAAATCTTACTAAAAAAGTAAAGGATATTATGACCCGTGAGAAATTGATAACCGCACCTGAAGGAACAAGTTTGGAAAAGGCACAGCTAATACTCAAGAAATATCGTATAGAAAAATTACCGATCGTCAGCAAAGCTGGTAAACTAAAAGGGTTAATAACAGTGCGTGATATCATAAAGAAAATGGAACATCCGGATGCCACGGTTGATAAGATCGGTCGATTATGTTGTGCTGCTGCGATAGGTATTGGTAGAGATACAGAGGCCCGCGCCGGGGCTCTTGTTGAAGCGGATGTTGATGCACTGGTTATTGATACAGCGCATGGACATTCAAAGAGCGTGTTCAGTATGACCAGACGCATAAAGAAACTGTTCCCCAGAATTGAACTCGTTGTCGGTAATGTCGCAACTGCAGAAGCAACTAAGGGATTGGCAAAGCTTAACGTTGACGGCATTAAAGTCGGTATTGGCCCGGGGTCAATATGTACGACGCGGATTGTTGCCGGTATTGGCGTTCCTCAGGCAACGGCAGTAGCAGACTGTGCGCGTGCTGCTAAGGAGAAGCGGATACCAATAATCGCAGATGGTGGTATACGATATTCAGGTGATGCTGTAAAAGCACTTGCCTGCGGTGCATATTGTGTTATGATCGGGAATCTTTTTGCCGGAACCGAAGAAAGCCCAGGTGAAAGGATTTTGCTTGAAGGACGACGATACAAAGAATATCGTGCCATGGGTTCACTTGGCGCTATGCCCAAAGGTTCAGCTGATCGTTATTTCCAGGAATCAGCCAAGAAATTTGTGCCCGAAGGGGTCGAAGGAAGGGTTCCTTATCGAGGTTTGGTTAAAGATGTTATTTTCCAACTGGTTGGTGGTCTAAAGGCTGGCTTGGGATATTGTGGCGCAAAGAACATCAAGGCATTACAGAAAAAAGCAAGGTTTATGATGATAAGTCCAGCCGGTTTAAGAGAGAGTCATCCGCATGATATTACGATAACCAAGGAATCGCCAAATTATGAGATCCGAGGTGTGTGAACCTGCGTTTACGATAATCGCGCCGTATTATGACACTTTAATGTCTTTTGTTAATTATCCTGCCTGGGTTACTTATATCGAGAACATCTTAGCTGTGCACAACAGAAACGAAAAACGGATACTCGATATCGCGTGTGGAACTGGTATCTGTCTTGAACTATGGTCTCAAAGAGGATATACTATTTTTGGACTTGATATGTCCATGTCCATGCTGGCGATCTGTAAACAGCGATTTGCGTATTCAAACAACGGGTCTGTTCATTTGATCAATGGTGATATGAGGCGAATAGGGTTTGCAGGTAAAATGCCGATCATTACCTGTCTATACGATAGTCTCAATCATTTACTAAGCGTTGATGACCTATTTGGATGTCTGCAGAGTGTATATGATGGATTGGAACCAGGAGGGATCTTTATCTTCGACATGAACACAGTTCACTGCTTGCGTGATGAATGGGGCAATTCTACGTTTTATCGAAAAGATGATAAGATCAATTCAATCTGGATAAATAGTTTTGATTCCACTACTTGCATTTCTACTTTGGAAGTCAGGTTAAAGATCGATGAAAATGGCACGACTAAAACGCTCAGCGAATTTCACCAGGAACGCGGATATCAATTATCTCTGATACGTAGTATGCTGGATGAACTAGGTTTCAGGAGTAGTCTATACAGACATCTGACTTTCCAGCCAGCAAAAGAGAATGATTTGCGCATTATGGGGGTTGCAGAAAAATGATCGCTGATCTGCATATTCATTCACGGTATTCAAGGGCAACATCCAAAGAAATGATGATCCCTAAGATCGCTGAATATGCCAAGCTCAAGGGCATTAACATGGTTGCAACAGGTGATTTCACGCATCCTCAATGGCTCAAGGAATTGAAAGCGAACCTGAAGGAATCTGGTAAAGGTATATATGAATATGAGTCCACGAAATTTATTTTGAATGTTGAGGTAAACAATATATACACTAAAAAAGGTAAACTGCGCCGTTTGCACAATTTGATATTTGCCCCTGATTTTACCACCGTAGAGAAAATCAATGCTTATTTGACCCGTTATGGAAAACTCGCTTCTGATGGAAGACCGATATTGTCGCTTGATACCTATGAGATGTTTAAGGCATTACTTGATATATCATCAGATATTTTTTTGATCCCGGCACATATCTGGACGCCCTGGTTTGCTCTTTTTGGTTCCAATTCAGGGTTTGATTCGATCGAAGAATGTTTTGGCGATCTCAAAGATGAATTCTTTGCAGTGGAAACCGGACTCTCTTCAGATCCAGGAATGAATTGGCGTTTGTCAGTATTAGACAATTACACTTTGGTCTCGAATTCTGATGCCCACTCACCGTCGCGTCTGGGTCGCGAGGTTAATGTATTTAAAGAAGACCTGGATTACTTCCAACTGCGGGAAGTTTTAAGAAACAAGGACAAGGAAAAATTCTTATATACAATTGAATTCCATCCAGAAGAAGGTAAATACCATTATGATGGACACCGCAAATGCGATGTGAGGTTATCACCTAAAGAGTCGCGTTTTAATAATAACCTTTGTCCAGTGTGCTCCCGCAGTCTTACGATCGGTGTATTACATCGGATTGAATCGCTTTCAGACCGAGATGAGGGGTTTGTGCCGGAGGATTCAATACCTTATAAAAAAATGATTCCCTTAGAAGAAATTATTGCCGAAGCAAAAAGTTGTGGTCGAGATACAGTAGGTGTAAAAAATGAATATCGCAGACTGTGCAATATTTTTGGCAGCGAATTTGAGATATTATTGAATACCCCGATCCATGACTTAAAGAGCAATACGGATGAAAGAATCGCGATTGCAGTTGATCGCGTTCGAAGGGGGGATCTTATAATAAAACCGGGTTATGATGGTGAATTCGGTACGGTAAAGATATTCGAGGAAGAAAAACCGAAAGAATCACAATTAGGTCTTTTTTAATTCTATAGTTGTCCTTAGTTTCTCCACTGAAAATTGAACACTCACTGGTTATGTCCTTTGCACGAGTTGATTGAAATTCGATGTGAGCTGGATATAATGATGGTATGATCGGGGTAGTCGTAAATACCGTGCTTGTCATTATCGGCAGTTTATTGGGCCTTTTCTTTAAAAAAGGGATACCAGAAAATGTAAAGAAGAGCATTATGATAGGGTTAGGGCTATTCACTTGTTTACTCGGGATAAAACTCGGGCTCGAGATGAAAAATGCTATAGTCGTTGTATTGAGTATTGTCACAGGTGGCGCGCTTGGTCAGTTTATTGGAATTGAAGAAGCCATTGAGCGAGTCGGTTCAAAATTGAAGAAACTGGTTGCTTCCCATGATCAAGGTTTGTTTGCCCAGGGTTTTGTATTCGCCAGTTTACTTTTCTGTATTGGCCCGATGACCGTGCTCGGTTGCGTCCAGGCTGGAGTAGAAAATAACCCTGAATTACTTTTTGTAAAATCATTGATGGACGGTGTGGCGGCGATTATTCTGGCATCTACTTTTGGTTTGGGTGTAATATTCTCAGCCTTGACAGTTCTTTTTTTTCAAGGAGGTTTAGTCCTGCTTGCCGGTCAGATGGACTTTCTGACCACCCCCCAGTACTTAAATGATTTCACAAGTGTCGGTGGCATAATAATATTTGGTATCGGCATTAAGCTATTAGGGCTAAAACCAATAAAAAACGGTAATTTTTTGCCGGCATTGATACTCGTTCTTTTATTTACTTTTATTATTGAAATCATATAAAGATCTGTATTGATATTTTCATTGACATTACTTCTGAAATAGATATAATTAGAACAGAAAGAAACTTGGAAGTTCGGCGGTAATATTTCATTTGTTTGTACGGCTAAGAAAACCAAGCGTATATAAAACTCTTGACTGAAAGATTATTACGAAGCATGAGAACTCGATAAAAAAACCGAACAGACAGACAGGAAAAAGATAAGAGAGAGTTGTATGATTACAGCGAATCGTGATTATCAACTTGCAATGTAGATAACTCTACATTGCAAGTTTGAGATCAATATTTTCTTGCGGATTTTTTTAATAATTCTAATGAATTAAGGAGACCAATATATTGAAAGCATTAATATTAGCGGCCGGGCAAGGGAGAAGGCAAAGAGAAAACGGTGATTCCAAACCGTTAATTCCTTTGCTGGGATTGAGCTTTGTCGAAAGAGTAATTTTGACAGCTAAAAAGTCAGGTATTAAAGAATTTCTGATTGTCACTGGCTATAATGCGGGGAAAGTTAGAAAACATTTGAAAAAAGGAAACAAATTAGGAGTGAAAATTGATTATGTTTATAATGCAGAGTGGAGAAAAGGAAATGGCGTTTCAGTTCTTAAGGCAAAGGATTATATCCAAGAACCTTTTATCCTTTTAATGGCTGACCATCTGTTTGATGATAAAATTCTATTTGAACTTCAACAACAGACAATTAAAGATGATACATGTATTCTCTGTGTTGATAAAAATCATCATAAATATTTGGATCTGGAGGATGCTACGAAGGTTTTTATGGAAGATGGTCAAATCAAAGATATTGGCAAACAACTTAATAACTACAATGGAATCGATACTGGTATCTTTCTATGCACACCGGTAATTTTCGATGCGCTTGAACAAAGTATTAATGGCGGGGATGAGAGTCTGGCTGCAGGAATGAAGATTCTGGCAAATCGTCGTAAAATGAAAGGTTTTGATATTTCTGACAGATACTGGTTAGATGTAGACGACGGCAGCGCTTTGAAAAACGCCAAATCTATGTTGATTCAACAATTAAGAAAAAATACAGACGGTCCTATATCCAGGATATTAAATAGACCTATTTCAATCAAAATATCTGAATTACTTTTAAAAACGAAGATAACCCCTAACCAAATTTCGTTAGTGAGTTTCATTACTGCTTTTTTCGGTGCGTTATTTTTTTATGTCGGAGAATATATTTTTCTCATCATTGGTGGAATTTTGGTTCAATTATCATCCATAATCGATGGTTGTGATGGTGAAGTCGCACGATTGAAACTTATGCAAACAAAATATGGTGGATGGTTTGATGCAGTTTTAGATAGATATGCAGATGCGATAATTATTTTCGGGATGATTCATGGTCATTGGATATTACATAATAACCTTATTATTTGGACCATCGGTTTTATAGCTTTAGTGGGTAGTTTTTTGAATAGCTATACGGCTGATAAATATGATGCGATTTTTAAGAAAAGGAGAAAAGAAGTCAATAGATGGAGAATGGGAAGAGATATTAGGCTATTTCTAATTTTTATAGGTGCATTGAGCAATCAAATTCTTATTACATTGGTGGTTTTGGGGATCATTAGTAATTTTGAAGCGATCAAAAGGTTGATTACGTTAAGATTTAGACATGCTTAAAGATATTGAATTAGAAATAGAAAGAATCATTTCAAAATCTCAAGTACCAGAAGATTCGATACATTCAAAAAATACGAAAAAATGGGTCTTAGAATTAAACCCCAAAGCAGATATGGCACTTCAAATCGCTTCATTGGGACACGATATAGAAAGAAGTATTGAAGAACGAAAAATCAAGCGAGAGAATTTCACAGATTACGATGAATTCAAAAAGGCTCACTCACAAAATAGTGCGGCCGTATTACAGGAGATTCTATCCAAATATGACGTTAACCACGATTTTATTGGTAAAGTGGTTCATTTAGTATTGTTGCACGAATTTGGTGGAACGCCGGAAGCAGATACATTGAAATATGCAGATAGCATTTCATTTTTTGATGTCAATTTGCAATTCTATTTTCAAAGGAATTCAGAAAGAGAAACTACTTTTAGAATGAAATGGGGATACAAAAAGCTGTCGAAAGTCGCCAAATCGATAGTGAGAAATTTCACCTATGATAATGGTGAATTGGAAGCACTCTTTAATAAAATTGTTTTGCAAGATTCAAATGAGTTATAAGCAATATTGTTTTTGATAATCAGATTTGATATTCAGTACAAATCTACCAATTGTTGTAATCTCTATATTGCACGAATAGGTACAGATAGCATGGATCGCACTTTAATTCTATTGACATTACGATTTTTTTGAATATATTAGATTAGTTGGTGGATTCAAGGGAAGTGCCGTGAGAATCGGACGCGGTCGCCGCCACTGTGATTCCAAAAAAGTAGCTCTCGTCGCAGGAAGCCACTGACCCTCACACTAATTGTATTAGTGTGAGGGGCGGGAAGGTTGATGAGAGTTGGATAAGTCAGGAGACCTATCCATCAACATCACAGGAGAGATCCTTCGGACGAAAGGAGGTAACAATGATCCCTTTGGTTTTTCTTGTTATGTTGGTTGCCCAACCCATCTATGAATTAGATGAGATTGTGGTGACTGCCACGCGTTATCCTGCAGCATTACAGGATATTGCACTGGCAACAGTAGTCATTGATAAAGAGGAGCTTGATAAGCTCAACGCGATAAGTGTTGGTGAAGTCTTGCAGGCTTATGCTGGTGCAGATATTAAAGACTATGGTAACCCCGGTTCAGTATCGAGCATATCGATACGCGGGATACCCGCGAATGGAACCTTGGTGCTTGTAAATGGTCACCCATTGAATTTGATAACCGTAGGTATGGCGGATTTGAGTGCGATAAATATCAACACAGTCGAGCGCATTGAAATCGTTAAAGGTCCGGTTTCGAGCTTATACGGAGCAAATGGCATTGGCGGTGCAGTGAATATCATAACCACAAAAGATTATAAAAAGCCCGAATTCAAAGCCTCATTCTTTCCATCAACAACCGATTTGGATGTACCTTTCCAATCAAAGGAATTGTTCGTGAAGGTGGGTTTGCCTATTGGCAAGACGATTTTTGATGCAGCAGGAACATATAGTACTTCAGATGGTTTTAGGGATAATAGCGATCATACTGGTTATTATTTTACAGGTGCGCTTAGTTATAAGCCAGATAAGGCGCAGATCATTTCAACATTCACCTATAATAGCAAGGACTACGGAATCCCCGGACCAATGCTTGCGGATTCAAGCTCAGCTTCTCTTTTGGATCGAGAAAAGGACAATAGCCTACTCGGTAATATCTGCGTCAAATGGGACATATCAGATGGTTTTGGTTTAACCAATACCTTTTTTGCTGACCGTCGCCTAATCCAATTCCACACTGCGTATATCGGAACGGGTCAAGACACCGTAGACACTGATTATGATTACCTTACCTATACATTTGGTTCTAATACAATGGTACAGATAAGCATGAATAGTACTGAAGCAGTATTAGGTATTGATACACACTATGATACACTTGAAACAACTGAAATCTCTGAACGCTACCGTGATACAGTGTGGAATGCTTCTTCATATAATATCGGTGCCTGGCTTGAATTGAAACACAATATTGGTCACTTCATATTTACACCGAGCATAAGGTTTGATTGGAATTCAAGATACGATTATTTTCTATCACCAGCAGTCGGTCTTGTCACACCCATTTTGGATAACCTCTGGGCGAAGATTTCAATTGGCAAAGCATTCAGAGCTCCAACGTTCAATGATTTGTTCTGGCCTGGTTCGGGGAACCTTGATCTTAAACCAGAACATGGCTGGGCATATGAATTGAGGTTTGAAAGTTCTCCTTCACCTGTTCTCTTTGCAGCATTATCGCTATTTGGTCGTTCAGTTAAAGACCGGATATCATGGCTTCCTGTAGATAATGGTCAGTGGCAACCCCAGAATGTGAATTACATATCAGTTAAGGGGCTAGAATTGAAGGTGAATAATCAGATCAACGAAATCGTGGGTATCCATCTTGAAGGTTCATATCTTTATTCAAGGCAGGAAAATGATGAAATCACCTATGATTTTTACGACTGGATAGCGGATACTGGTCTCACGATAATCGAGGAAGTGGAAAGAGAAACTGCTTTTACACCAAAGTATTCTGCTTCTGCAAAACTTGATTTCAATCTACCCTATAGATTCGGCTTCAATATACAAGGCTTGATAGTTGCTGAACAGTTCAATTACTACGCAAATTATGACCAGTACCCCGATGTATCTATGGATACAAAAACGCTTGATTCATATCTAATACTTAACACCAGTATCAGCAAAACAATGTTCAAGTTTTTGAAACTGTCAGTCGGTGCCAAAAACTTGTTTGACCAAGACTATGCCACTCAATTTGGCTATACGATGAATGATTTGGACTATCCTATGCCCGGACGCACGTTTTCCGGGCGTCTATCAATCCAGTATTGACATAGCTGATTCTTTTGCTTATATTTATTCGTGGGGTGGCTGGATAGCCGCTCTATGTGAGAGGAAAGTCCGGGCTTCAAAGGGCAAGATGCTTCCTAACAGGAAGCCCCGCACCTTTCAATTCCTTCCTCTCCCTTGATGGGAGAGGAGTGAGGTGAGGGTGTAGGTGCGGAGGGAAAGTGCCACAGAAAATATACCTCCAGCCACATTAGTGGTTGGTAAGGGTGAAAAGGCGAGGTAAGAGCTCACCGCTTTAGTGGTGACACTAAAGGCATGGTAAACCCCATCTGAAGCAAAACCAAATAAGCCCCGTATGGAATCGCCCGTTTCCTTCTGCTCTATGCAGTGACGGGGTGGGTAGGTTGCGAAGAGCATAGTAGTGATGCTATGCCAAGATAAATGGCTATCCAAGACAGAACCCGGCTTATAGGTCACCCCATATTTTGTTAAATGGTCAAATAGTTGAATGGTTAAATGGTAATCGGTTAAATTATTAAATAGTAACTCGTTATATGATCTGAGGAGAGATTTTGAGTGAGTGGATCTTAAAAGGTCAATCTATTGATGCATCTGATATGGAAATACGGGATAAGAAAATACCCAAGATCATTGTTCAGATTTTGAAAAACCGCGGTTATGATACACCGGAAAAAATAGAAAGGTATTTTGTTCCATCTTTGTCTGATCTGCACGATCCATTTTTATTGAGCGGTATGGAAAAGGCAGTAGACAGGATCATTAAAGCTATTGAGATTAAAGAAAACGTCCTTGTTCATGGTGATTATGATGCTGATGGTATTACCAGTTCAGCTCTTGTTATAGATAACCTCAGGAAATTGGGGCTCAATGTTGAGTATTATATACCGCATCGTATTGTCGAGGGCTATGGTCTTTCTTCGAAGGGAATTAGTTATGCAATAGAAAAAGGATGCACGTTGCTGATCACAGTTGATTGTGGGATTACCTCAGTACAAGAGGTTTTACAAGCGAAGCAGGATAACCTCGATATAATTATCTGCGATCACCACAAACCCCAGCCAGTACTGCCAGACGCTTATGCGATTTTGAACCCGAAGCTGCCAGGCGAGATCTATCCTTTTAAAGAACTAGCTGGTGTTGGTGTTGCATTTAAGTTGATCCAAGGGTTATTTATTAAAATGAAAAAGCCGGTTGAGGCAACATATGAAGACCTGGACCTTGTTGCTTTAGGAAGCGTTGTTGATGTCGTGCCCCTGGTTGATGAAAACCGTGTGCTTGTTAAATACGGTCTAAAAAAGATCGCAAAGAGCAAAAAGACAGGAATCCAGGCAATACTCAAGGAGACTAGTTTAAAAGATGATTTGACGTCATATCATCTAGGTTTCATAATAGGTCCGAGAATCAATGCTTGTGGTCGGATGCGCGATGCAAAAGAAGCTTTAGAACTCTTTTTGACGAATGAACGAACAAAGGCAACCGAGTTCGTACAGAATCTATCTGCTGATAACAAGCAAAGGCGATTGATTGAAGATGGGATGTACCAAGAGGCAAAATGTTTAATTCAGGAAAAGCATCTTGATAAGAATAGAATAATCATTGTTGAAAAAGAGACCTGGCATGAAGGTATAGTTGGTATTGTCGCATCCGCGATATGCGATGAGTTTTTTAAACCAGCCATTATTCTATCTGTGAAAGAAGGTGTGGCTAAAGGCTCGGCTCGCTCGATACCCGGCCTGGATATCGCTGAAGCCTTAGGTGCGTGTCAGGATCTGCTTGTCAGATACGGTGGACATAGCCAGGCAGCTGGGTTGGAATTGAGGGTAGAAAAACTCGCTGGACTGCGTCAATGTATTAATGACTATGCACTAAAATTCGATGAGGCGATTTTCAAAAGGAAACACTCGTACGATATGGAAATCAGTTTGGATGAAATCACTGAAGAAGTTGTGTATTTTTTAAAGTTTTTCGAGCCGACTGGCATGGCAAACACTCAACCTGTTTTCTTGGGTGCGAATCTGGAAGTAGTGGGGGTGCCAAGAGTAGTTGGTAATAAGCACCTGAAATTCGTACTAAGAGACGGTAACAAGACTTTCGGGGCAATCGCCTTTAACCAGGCAGATAAGATTCTGGAAATCGAGGTCGGGAAGACCAAGCTCGATTGTCTGTTTTCGATAGCTGAGGATTCATACAGCGGCAAGAGAAAGACAGTACTTAGAATCAAGGAAATGAAGAAAAGTGCATAGGTTTAATGACATCGAATAACACAAAGAGCACACGTATGATATCGTGGGACCTAATCAAAGATGATAACACTGAATTCTTTCAGTTCAAATCGGACAATAGGCTTATGCTTTATTCGACAAAGTCCAATGAAAAAAGATTCCTTGAACGATTCAAGCCGATTTTACTAAAACAGATACATTTAGATGAAATAATCGATGTGGATCATGATAGTAAGAGAATCGGCGATGGTATGATTTCCCAAAAGACGAATTATATTCTGGGTATAAAGATCGCTGATTGTTTACCGGTTTACCTATTTAATACACAAAAAGGATGCATTATTCACTGCGGGTGGCGTGGTATTATTAAAGGAATAGCCAAGAAAGCAAGACGGCTCATGAGCAATTATAAATATGTCATTGGTGCTTGTATAGGATCTTGTTGCTATGAAGTCAAGAAAGATACTGCCCGACTCTTCACGCCGCAATATAAAACCGCCATAATTCGCAGAGATACAAGATATTTTGTCGACCTCAAAGGAGCAGTTATTGAGGACCTCGGCAAAGACAATCTTATTGGTTCTCTTGATCTCTGCACAAAATGCCATCCCGAGTATTTTTATTCATATCGCCGGGGTGATAAGAATAAAAGAAATTATGCTGTAGGGATCGCCAGGGCTTAGTTCGGTTTCCAATACTCCGAGTTCTATTATTGATTCATAGCTGCAGGATTTATTGCAAGCTCTATTCGGGCTGTTTCAAGAACATCTAGAAGATTACTGATTAGAATGATAAATCCGCCATCTTCATATTCAGGTGTCATTAAAAGAATACCGTAATTAGA
>JAUWGT010000152.1 GCA_030606265.1 Candidatus Stahliibacteriota bacterium
CATCGGGCAGTCTGATAAATCAGACAACTACGTTTTAATATTGTCCCGTGCGTAGCACTCATAACCGCTACGAAGTAGCCCTAACCGTTCACGCTAGTGAACCATAACCGCTACGAACCTGTCTTGAGCTCTGTCGAGAGAGCAGCTATCCCTTTTTTCTCTCTACTCTCTATTTATCCCAGGAGCGAAGCGACATGTCTCCAACAGAGTGTGTCTTCAGTTCGCGAATGCGAACATGTCTCCAGCGCCAGCGTGTCTGCAGCCAAAGGCGTGTCTCCAGCGCCAGCGTGTCTTCAGCCAAAGGCGTGTCTCCAGCGTCAGCGTGACTGCAGCCGTAGGCGTGTTATTTCACGTAATACACCCCGTCATATATATATTGAGCAGGTCCTTCCAAGTACAGTTTATCCTTTATCGTAACTGACAATTCGCCACCTTTTGTTTTACACGTAATAGGCGATTGTGCAATGAATAATTTCGTGGCGATGTAAGCAGAACAAAGAACACCGCTGCCACATGACAGCGTTTCATTTTCAACGCCACGCTCATAGGTTCTAACAAAAAGCTCGTTGTTTTCGACTTTGACAAAATTAACATTTACCCCATCGGGCTTGAATGACCGGTGATTGCGGATATCTCTGCCGAGTTCCACGACATCGAGTCCTTCAAATGTATCAACAAATATAACACAGTGGGGCACACCCATTCTCAGGAAATTCGCTCGATGTTTCTTACGTTTGAGTATAAAACTGAAATTCAACTTAATATCAACTGGAGATTGTGCTTCAATACTGATATTGCCATTCTTGTAATAAAAACCGAGTGGTCCAGAATCTGACAAGAACTTACCCTTATTCTTTACCAAGCCAAGACGATGGGCGTAACTGACAATGCAACGCGCACCATTAAGACATATTGCCGCTTTGCTGCCGTCTTTGTTATAGTATCTCATGGCAAAAGGAAAATCATTGGATTGTTCTACAAAAAGAACGCCGTCTGAGCCGGCGCCCAAATGGCGATCAGTTATTCTCTTTACGAATTCCGGTATATCCTTATCAGTAACTACCTCATTTACTAACCTATTGAAATTGTTGATCAATAGGAAATCGTTGCCCGAACCCTCCATTTTTGTGAAGAAAATGGGTTTCATTCTTCTCCTTTCATTATTTTAATATACCTACCAAAATAGACCGCAAAAGATGCAATAATTGCAGGGATGGAAAGATAGAGTAGAATCTTCCCGAGTTGTTGGAGATCTATTGTGAATGCAAGAACAACCGCTCCTAATAGAGCCCCGGTAATCTTACCCGTCACATTGGATTTGAGAAGTGTCGATTTGTGGGTAAACATGACAAAACTACCAATGAGAATCAAGAGATCTCTCAGTACTATGATGACTACACCCCAGAGGGGGATCAAACCAAGCAAGAGCAGAGTTATAACAATGACAGTCAATGATATTTTATCGCATAAGGGATCGAGTATTTTACCGACTTCGGATTCCTGATGGAGTTTCCGTGCCAGAAAACCATCAACCGCATCTGAACACAGAGAAATGAGCATAACTATGAAAGCAACAAGCCTTTGATCAGTAACCAGAAAATACACAATAAACGGCAGCAGGATAAGTCGCGATAGTGTTACCGCATTAGAGATCGTCAATAAACGATGGTTATATTTAATGATCTTTATCCCCTTGCTTCATCGCAATATAGTACGACATACGGTTCATTTTTCCTGTCCCTTACGCAGGAATTCAGCTGCGTGTTCCATTGTTTTCTCGGTTATTTCCTTGCCACCCAACATCCTGGCGATCTCTAATTTTCGCGTTGCACCGTCTATTCGCGTTACCTGTGCAAAGGTTTGTTTCCCCTTGATCTCTTTTGTGACGAGAATATGGTTATCAGCAAAAACAGATATTTGCGGCAAATGTGTTATGCATATTATCTGGTGCTTTTTGCTTGTCTTGGCAAGCAAAGTGCCTACTGCTTCGGCAATTCTGCCGCCGATACCTGTATCAACTTCATCAAAAATAATCGTTGGAATTCTATCTGCTTCAGATAATACGGTTTTCAAACTCAAACTTATGCGTGATATCTCCCCGCCTGAAGCTATTTTCCTTAAAGGCTTCAGGTCTTCACCAGGATTAGTTGAAATGAAAAACTCCACATCATCCTTGCCAGTTTCATCCATCTCCTTATCTGTGATCTGGATCTCAAAACGGATTTTCTTCATACCGAGCTGCAATAGCAATTCGAGAATTTTCCTCCTGAGCGTAACTGCCGCCTTGCGCCGTCGTTCTGTGAGTTGCCGTGCCTGTTTATTTAACGTGATCTCAGTATTCTTCATGCGTTCCTGTAGATTCTTGATCGTTTCATCCTGAGTTTCAATCGTTGTCAAATCCTTCCTCAAATTCCCGAGATAATGATTTATTTCCTGGAGTGTCTCACCGTACTTTTTTCGCATTTTATTTATTGTTTCCAACCTATCCTGAACAAAATCCAGGCGTTCTTGAGAGAATTCGATTTGACTGTGATAACTGCTCAATTCGCGGTAGATATCATCAATAGAAGAGATCATTATCCCCAATTTTTCATTCAGTTTGAGCAGCTTATTATCATGGCTGCACAGCTCATCAAATGATTTCTTTGCTTGAGCCGTACGTTCTATTAACGAGCCTTCCTCCTCGTAGATATTTGATATGATTTGACCGGAAAGTAAAGAACGTTTTTCACTGCTCGTGAGTAAATCTCTCTCCGCATTCAATTCCTCTTCTTCGTCAGGTTGGAGATTTGCTTTTTCGATTTCGTCGATCTGATATTTTAAATAGTCTATCTTATCGTCCTTTTGCTGGATTTTCTCAAGCAGTGCTTCGAGCTCTTTGTGTGCCTGTTGATATGCCTGGAAATTCTTTGCATATTCGGTCTTTACATCTCCGAGTGAGGCAAATGAATCAAGCAGTAAAAGATGGTTTTTTGCGAAGAACAAGGACTGATTTTCATATTGCCCGATAAGGTCAACGATTTCACGTGCGATTTCTTTCAATAGATTGACGCTGACTATCTGGTCATTGATATAGGAATTCTGTCGCTTACCTTTTTCGATCTTCCTGCGGATGATCAGATCATCTTCAATACTAATACCCGATTGTTTTAACCTTTCAACTATTGCCGGCTGAACACCGAATACACCGGTTACTTCGGCGTAATCCTTACCGCTTCGGATAAGTACATGTTCCATCCTGCTGCCGCACAATGTCGCGATCGCTTCAACGATCATACTTTTTCCAGTACCGGTTTCTCCGGTTACAACTGTTAGCCCTTTGTCGAATTCTATAGTTAGTTCTTCCATTAACGCGAAGTTACTGATCTTTAGCAGCTTAAGCATCCTCGCGACCTCCCCACTTCATTTTTTCGCGGAGTGTGCTAAAGAATGTCGTGTGCAGCGACTTGATCAGCTTTACATAGTAACTTGCTCTGCAAAACTTCACAGTTTGCCCTTTGAAAATACTCTTGCTGCGCTGTCCATCAGCGACCAGAGCCGCTTTGCCTTTTTTGCCGATTTTTATCTCAATCAAACTGTCTGAAGGCAAGACAATGGGTCTTACTGAGAATGTATGCGCCGCAATGGTCGTTACAATGATCGACTCAGTATGGGGTAGGAGCATAGGCCCACCAGTGGCAAGCGAGTATGCCGTAGAACCGGTAGGCGTAGCGATCACTATCCCATCGGCAATAAGTCTACAGATGTATTCTTTATTGATCGTCACTGAAAGCTCCACAGCTCGACCAGGGATGCGCGTGATTATAGTAATATCATTGAGACCAAAAAGAGAACTATGGTCATGCCGCGCCTGGATGACCATTCTTTTCTCAAGGGCATACTTACCATTTTTTATTTCAACTAATATATCTGATAACTGCGCAAATGTTACGTCGGTGAGGAAGCCCAGACCACCTGAGTTTACACCGAGGATCGGTATCCCTTTTTTTCCGTATATATGAGCCGCGTTGAGCATGGTGCCGTCACCACCGAGTGCGATCACAAAATCAGGTCTGTTTGAGGCTGAGAAACCGTGTTTTGTCAGTAGCTCCTTAGCCTGATTCAAAACTGCTATTGCGTTACGTTTGCGCGAATTAATTAATATCTTTACTTTTTTCATTTTTTAAATTCCCGATAAAAAGATAGCGATACTTTCGGAATTGATCTCGTTTGAAAGAAAATTTGTCATACCCACTGACTTGCAGGAATTTCTTGAGTATCGCGGTGGTATCCTCATCTATTTCGAGCGCTATGACGCCGCCGGGATTCAGATACTCTGCAGTCTGTTGAATTATCAACTCAATGAATTGCGTGCCGTCTTGTCCACCATCGATTGCAAGCATGGGTTCAAAATCACGTACGCTTTTAGGCAAAGAGCGCAGGCGTGAGCTGGGGATGTATGGTGGATTTGATATTATCAAGTCAAACTTGGTGCTGGCGCCATCGCAAATACTGCATTGCGTCAGATGAATTCTCTCGCCTAAGCCATATTTTTTAATATTTTCACGCGCGCAGCGAATTGCTATATCGGATATGTCAGTGGCAAAGATCTGGGCATCAGGGTAAAGATGAGCCAGGGCTATGGATATTGCACCGGTTCCCGTCCCGATATCAAGGATCCGTTCCGGCACGAAATCTACGAGCTTTCCGATCAATTCAATAAAATACTCTGTTTCAAAACGCGGAATAAAAACCCCGGGATAGATATGTAATGAATAATCCATGAACTGCATCTTCGTCGTTACGTATTCCAGGGGCATCCCGGTTTTCAGCTGCATCAGTCTGGTGTGCAAAAGCTTGCGCGTGCCCTGGTCCACAGAATCGTTCAGGTAGATCCCGAATCGCGGTTTTTCCAATAATGCAGCCACGATCAATTCAGCCTCACCCCTTGATACGGTCAGTTCTTTAATTACCTGCTCTACGATTTCTCTCATTTTCTTTGAGCCCTTCTATGATCTCATCAAGGTCACCCTCACGGATCCTGTCCAGTTTGTACAGAGTCAGTCCGATCCGATGATCAGTAACGCGGTTCTGGGGATAATTATACGTACGAATTTTCTCGCTCCGCTCACCTGAGCCTACTTGCTGCCGTCTATCTTTATCGATTTCAGCTTGTTGTTTTTGGTGCT
>JAUWGT010000095.1 GCA_030606265.1 Candidatus Stahliibacteriota bacterium
ATGGAAGCAGCAGCTTATCTAGAAGTCAAAGATGTTATAAAAAACAATGGGGCTGGAATCTGTTATTTTGATTTTACCAGCTTAGATACTATGGTCGATTTTGCTAAATTCAATGGCGAAGCTCCAGCTGAAGAGTATGTACCAATATTCGAGAAAGAAAAACCAAAGCCGCTAACCGAGGTCTTTTACGACTTACCGCCTGACGAAATGATCAAAAACGGCAAAAAATTCTGTGCTCCAGACGAATACATTGATTTTGTTGAGTTTTTACTGTCGCTCTCACTCGATCAGACCGCAGATCTCAAAAGGATGAATCTAACCCGTGATAAATTGACTGCAAAAGTCCACGATGATATCGCTGCTTTTAAAATCCTTGATTCCCTGGTCTTCCCCATTGGCAACATACTGCTTGAACCACCGACAAAAGAAGTCTCCTATGAATTCCTGCCCTGGGGTGATGAAGATACTGCAACGGTAAAAGAACAAGCCCAAAACATTCAGGAACTGACCCAGCATATTACTGTGTATCCAAACGTGCTCAGTGATATATCTCGGGCAGCTTTTTCTATTGATGATGGCATTAAAGAAACCTTTGCTATACGCCGTGGCATATATGTTCTCAAAGTAAATCAAACAAACAGCGGTGGTGAAAAACTGCCACGCAGTAGTATCAACAAAGAATTGCTACCTTTATATTTGAGCTGGACAATAAAGAATAAGATCGATAATATTTTTGTCAGATATTGACATTTCGCATTTTGTAGGTAATATAGAAATAGGATAAGGAAAAAAAGGAGGTTGTATGAAAAGTAAATCGATTGGAGCTTCAATAATATGCCTGATAATGCTTATTAGTTGGAGCTTTGCAACTGTGATTGAAGACCAAACTGAGTATCCAGTACGCTACGAAATAGAAACAAATACAAACCCTGTGGTATTACGACAAGCTATCAATGATGACTTTGAAAGAGCCACGATCGCTCCCTGGACAACTTCGGGTTATGCCTGGGATATTAGAGACACAACTAATAACTATGGACCTGACACGCATGCAGTTTCTGGATACCGGTATGCCGGATGTCCGGGCGCAGATATCGCTCAGTATATAGGGAACCAGATTGGCTATCTGGTAACACCAACGATTGATATCACGGGTTGGGATTCATTGTTTCTCTCATTCAATTTCTGGGCTGATTGGGAAGGAGCACAGACGAATTTTGATGGCGGTATTGTTCAAATTTCTCCTGATAATGGGGCATCCTGGATCCAAATTGACTCTTTGGCTGTATCGCATATTAATCCGACTTATGATGCTCAATTGGCCGGAACAGGTGGCCTGGGTACTGCCTGGGCATACTGCTATGACAGATATTACTGGGTCAATGTAGGTTCTATGGACCTGATGGCTCTGGGTTATGCTAATCCTGGCGACCAGATACAGATCCGTTTCACCTTCTGCTCAGACCCAGCTGCTGCAGGCATGGGCTGGTTTGTTGACGATGTGCGTATTGACCAAACGTCACCACCTGATCTGCAGCCACCCGTGATCGTTCACACACCATTACCTGATACAACAGATACACTCAGCAATTACACTATCACAGCCACGGTTACTGATGCTGGTTCAGGGCTCGATACTGACTCAGTCTATCTCCATTATCAGATCGAATCCGACCCAGAAGTACATGTAATGATGATCAATGTCGGAGCAGACGATTACGCAGCAGATATTCCAGCACAATCCTATCACACCGACATATACTATTATGTCACGGCGGCTGACAATGCTGGCAACGAAGCTTTTACACCGGTTTATAATTTTGAGGTAACCAATGCAAGAACCATAATCTACGATGACGGGCAACCCTGGTGGGCACCGGGTGTTGTCACTCCTGGCCATGGATGTTTTACCCAGTTCAGATTCCCTGACGTCGGTATTGATAGCGGTCTCGTTCACCAGGTCAAATTCTTGTTTACAGGTCCAGGCCCCTATGATGTACGCATCTATCAAGGAACTACGGGTCAACCAGGTTCTCTTATTGATTCAATAGCTGGTTTGACCTCAACTGGCTATGAGTGGAATATGGTTGAGCTAACGAATTTCGACATCCGAACTAATGACGAGATCGTCGTTGGCTATATCATTGGCGCTGGCGATTCACTCGGTCTATCCAGGGATTCATCTCTGAATTATCAAAGCCAGATGTGGGAATATGTAGGTAACTGGCAGGGCGGCACGTCAGGTGATTTTATGCTCAGGTTAAAGGTGATTCCGATAACCTTCACTGGTATTTATGATTCTGAAGGCAACCAGATTGCACCGTACAATTTCGGACTCGGGCAAATCGCGCCTAATCCGATGCGTAGGAATACCGCGATCGAATTCTATCTGAAGTCCGGACAAAGGACATCGCTCAATATCTATGATGTCTCTGGTCAACTTGTTAAGACTTTAGTAGATCATTTCACAGAAAGCGGAATACATCAAGTTTACTGGAATGGACTGGATAACCACGGTGTTTCGGTACCCAGTGGTGTTTACTTCATAAAACTCGTTGCAGGTGATCATACATCTGCAAGTAAACTGCTTGTGCTTAAATAACATAAGCCATTCTCTTTTAAAGATATCCCCTCCTTGAAAAGAGGGGATATCTTTTTGGAATACCTTGACAGCGTTTAATTGAATGGCTACAATGATTCATGAAAATCACTAATATTATTAAAAAACAAATAATCACCGTTTGCATTATAGCTACGGTAATTGTATTAAATATTATACTTGTATCGCTTGGCACATCTCAGGTAGTAAAAAGTATCATCCCACCAGTTGCCAGGAAAATTCCTAAAATCGATACAATACATAACGATATACTTGTCGATAATTACTTCTGGCTTAAAGAACGGGAAAATCCTGAAGTGATGGAATACCTCCATGCTGAAAATGAGTATACATCTGAGATGATGAAACATACTGAAGAATTCCAGGAAAAACTCTACGAGGAAATGCTCAGCAGAATCCAGGAAACCGACTTATCGGTACCGGAAAAAGTCGATAGTTACTATTATTACAAACGTACTGAGCAAGGTAAGCAGTATCCTGTTTACTGTCGAAAAAAATGGAGCCTTGACCATGATGAAGAAATCCTGCTTGATCAAAACGTCCTGGCTGGAAGACATGAATATTTGGAGATCGGAGCTTTAAAGGTAAGCCCAGATCATTCGCTGCTTGCTTATTCAGTAGACACCACTGGCTCTGAGCACTTTGTTCTATATATAAAAGATCTAAGGACAAAAGAACTTTCTAATGAACATCTTTCCAATACAGGATATTCAATCGCCTGGACAAATGATAATAAAACGTTGTTCTACACAACCCTCGATAATGCTAAGCGACCATATAAACTTCACCGTCATATTCTGGGCAACGATCAAACGGAAGATGAAATGGTGACTCTTGGTAAGCCTCTCCTTGAACCTGGAGAGGATCTTGAGTTTGCCGAATACTTACTCTCCTTATCCCTGAATCAGGAACAAGACTTGAAAAAGATGGATTTAACGCGTAATAAACTAATAGAACGTATTCATGACGACATTGCTGCTTTTAAATACCTCGATTCGCTGGTCTTCCCTATCTCAGACACTCTCGTTGAACCGCCAAAAAGAGAGGTGATCTATGAATTCTTGCCATGGGGTGAAGAAGATACTGCGACGGTGAAAGAACAAGCTGAGAACATAAAGGAACTAACGCAATGTATGACTGTCTACCCCGATGTTCTCAGTGATATCGCCCGCGCTGCCTTTCAGTCAGACATTGGTGAAAAGGAAATATGGACCGTGCGCCGGGGAGTTTATGCGCTGGAAGTGAAAAAAATACATGACGCTGGCAAGAAAGTGGCACGTGCCGATATCACACAAGAAAACCTATCCATCTATCTGAGCTGGACAATAAAGGAAAAAATTCATTTACTGATAGATTAGTGCCCAAAGGAAAGCAAAACCCTTGACATTAACCATGTTTCCTATACAATAATAAGACGCAATCGTGTAGAAGGGAATTGAATGGTAATGAAACAAAAGGAGGTGTGATTATGCAAACAATAGTAAAATCTACAATGATATGTGTTCTGATTGCGGTTCTTGCTGGTTGGGGTGGTGCTGCCAGTATTGAGAATCATGACCAACCAATGCAGACTCCAATAAGCGACATGACATTGAGAGCTGGTTCTCAACAACCTGCTGGTCCAGTAATATACCTGTATCCCATGCGTCAATTGCTGCTTGATACTTTTGAGAGGGCCACTCTTGCGCCTTGGACAAGCTCTGGAACAACCAGTTGGGGTATGAGAGATACAACCGACACCTATGGTCCTCAAGCGCCTGCTGTATCTGGGTACAGGTATGCAGGACATCCATCAACAGACCTACCAGAGTACCCGTCATCTGGCGCAAATCCTGGATTGATTTGCTACTTGACCTCTCCCACTATTGACTTGTCAGGCATTGCAGAACTCTATCTCTCATTCAACTACTGGGGAGATTTTGAGGGTGTTGCAACCAATTTTGACGGCGGCATTATAGAAATATCAGCAAACAATGGTGCAACATGGGTACAGGTCGATTCGCAAGCAACAGGTCACCTCGATCCTACGTATGATGCACAGCTTGCAGGTACAGGCACGTTAGGCACTGCCTGGGCATACTGTTATGACACGGATCCTGACTGGGTAAACGTTAGCTCTCAAGATCTTATCGCTTTGGGCTATGTTTCCACTGGTGATCTAATCCGCGTCCGCTATACATTTGCATCTGACGCTCTTTCAGGAGGACAAGGATGGTTCATCGATGATGTGCGTATTGCCGAAACTCCGCCACAGGATCTGCAGCCGCCCGTTATTACTCACACTCCGCTTCCAGATACTGTTGATACGCTCAATAATTATACTGTGTCAGCGGACATCATTGATGAAGGAACCGGAGTCAATCCTGACTCAGTCTATCTCCACTATGAGATTGAAAACGGTCCAATAGTCGATATCGATATGGTGAATACTGGTGGCGACACCTATGAAGCAGATATTCCTTCGCAAAATTGGCATACTGATATATTTTACAGCATTCATGCTGCCGATATAGCGGGTAATTGGGCAAACACAGCGCTCTATAATTTCGAAGTAACGAATGCAAGGCTCATTACTTATGACGATGGACAACCATACTGGATACCTGGTGACCTTCCACCTGGTAATGGACTATACGTACAATTTTCATTCAGTGATGTTGGAATAGACAGCGGACTTGTGCACAAGGTAATCTACTACTTTGACGGACCAGGCCCATTCGATCTTGAAATCTATCGAGGAACCGGAGGAAACCCAGGCCCACTCCTTGGTGCGCTTCCTAACTTAACCTCACCTGGTTATGAGTGGGTAAGTGTAGATTGTGATACCCTTAATATTCGAACAACTGGCGATGTGGTTGCTGGCTTTATTTGTGGTGCCAGTGGCGGCGATACGACACGCGTCTTAATGGACCCCACGCAAGAATACCCCAACCGCATGTGGGGATGGATAGTCGGCGCTTGGCAGCAAACTCCATATGCTGGCGGCGATTACATGATCAGGATGAAAGTCATTCCAATAGAACCACCTGGTATTGAAGATAGACCGACAGACCAGGCATTTACCCTTACCCAGATTTCACCTAATCCAATGCGGGAACGTGCTACAATTGAATTTCAGCTCTTCAATAGCCAAAAGGTAAAGTTGAATATCTATGATGTATCAGGGAAGCTAATTAGAGTACTCCTGGACGATGTAAAAGAAAAAGGAACTCATAGCCTTTATTGGAATGGCTGTGATACACGGGGTAATAATGTCGCTTGCGGTGTTTACTTTGTGAAACTCGAAACTGATGATTGCGTAATGACAAAGAAATTGCTCTTGATAAAATAATAGGCGCTAATCCTTAAAGGGGGTGAGTTTTACTCACCCCCTTTTTTATTTCATACACTTCTTTGTCATAATCATCTGCCTTCCGCCTTGACATTGCCCATTAGAATAACTACAATGGCTCATGAAAATAGTTAGATCATTCAAAAAACACAAGGCAATCGCTCACCTGATAGGAGCGGCAATTATCGCATGCTTCTCATTCGTTTATGCGGACGAAGATCAAGGTACAAGAAATATAGTACCACCAGTAGCCAAAGTCGTTTCAAAGATCGATACGATCCACGACGATATACTTGTGGATAATTATTTCTGGCTCAGGCAGAGAAATGAACCAGAGGTTCTTGAGTACCTCAAGGCAGAAAATACATACACCACGGCAAAAATGAAACACACCGAAGATTTTCAACAGAAGTTGTATGAAGAAATGCTCAGCCGAATCAAAGAAACTGATTTGTCCGTGCCTGATAAAGTTGACGATTATTACTACTACCGTCGAACAGAACAAGGCAAGCAATATCCTATTTACTGCCGCAAAAAGGGTAGTCTGGATGCCAAAGAAGAAATCTTATTAGACCAGAATGTTCTTGCCAAACAATATGCTTATTTTGAAATTGGAGCTCTCGAAATCAGTCCAGATCATAGACTACTTGCTTACTCAATCGATACTTTAGGTTCAGAACGGTTCGCCCTGTTCATTAAAGACCTTGAAACCAATAGACTGTATAGCGAACAGATATCCAATATCGGTTACTCGGTTGCCTGGGCTGACAATAATACTATATTCTACACAATAGTTGATCATGCAAAACGACCATATATGCTTTATCGACACACACTCAATAGCGACCCAGCCAATGATGTACTGATCTATCATGAACCAGATGATCTGTTCTGGTTGGATGTATCACGTTCTAAAAGCGGTAAATATCTCTTCATGGACATTGGCAGCCATACAACAACTGAAGTTTATTACTTGAACACCTCAACACCAGAGGACAGCTTTAGCCTCTTTTACCCCAGGAAACAAGATATCGAGTACTATGTCAAACACCACGAGGAGAACTTCCTCATATTAACAAATGAGAAAGCCAAGAACTTCAAACTTATCAAAGTACCTGAGACCGCTACTGCTAAATCAAACTCAATTGAGATAATCCCGCATCGCGCTTCGGTCAAAATTGAAGGATTTGACGTTTTCAAAGATTTCATCGTTTTGTCAGAAAGAAAAAACGGTCTGGAGCAAATAAGTATCATAAATGTCACGGATAATATAAGTCACTATGTTAACTTTCCCGAACCAACCTATACATTCTGGTTCGGCAAGAACAAAGATTATGCCTCTGAATTGTTACGCTTTACATACATGTCCTTAGTTACGCCAAAATCAGTATTCGATTACAATATGCTAACCAGAGAACGAGACCTGAAAAAACAATACGAAGTCCTCGGCGGATACGACCCAGATACATACGAATCACAACGTATCTTTGCACTGGCTCCAGACAGCACATGGATACCGATATCCCTGGTCTATAAAAAAGGCATAGTCATGGACAATAGAAACGCATTGTTCCTGACTGGTTATGGTGCATACGGCGGCAGTTTTGACCCGTATTTTTCCTCTAATCGCTTGAGTCTTCTGAATCGCGGTTTTATCTATGCTATTGCGCATATCCGAGGTGGTGGTGAAATGGGTAAATATTGGCACGAACAGGGTAAAATGCTCGACAAAATAAATACTTTCACTGACTTTATTGCTTGTTCAGAGCACCTAATAGAACAAGGTTATACATCCAAAGAAAAACTGGTTATCTCAGGAGGAAGTGCTGGTGGTCTGCTCATTGGCGCGGTTGCGAACATGAAACCAGACCTCTTTAAAATAATCGTTGCTGACGTGCCGTTTGTCGACTTAATAAATACCATGTTTGACCCATCACTTCCCCTAACCGTACTTGAATATGAAGAATGGGGTAATCCAAAAAATGAAGAGTACTACCGCTACATGCGGTTGTACTCACCGTATGATAACGTCACTGCACAAAACTATCCCCATATCTTAATAACTGCAGGATTGAATGACACGAGAGTTATGTATTGGGAAGCGGCGAAATGGACGGCAAAACTAAGAGCGTTGAAAACTGATGAAAATTTGCTGTTATTAAAAACGAATATGGGTACTGGGCATCTCGGTGCATCAGGGCGCTATGACTATCTCAAGGATATCGCCTTTGAATATGTTTTTATTCTGGATGTGATTGGCTTAAAAGATTAAAGGAGAGGTTATTAAATAACCTCTCCTTTAATCATGAAATAAAAAAGTCCGTTGTATCTTCTTACCTTTACTCACCTACTTTGAAAATGCTAAGTAGCCAAGTATGATGACGTTAAGCAAAGGAAATATCATCAGAATGCCGATCCAATTAGGCTTACCGCGTGCTTCAGCGATCGCCATCCAGACTATAATACCGATTATTATATTCACGAACGGAATGAGCATCAGGATAAACCACCACAATGGTTTCTTAGCGATCATCAGCATTAGAAAAACGTTGAGTATAGGGATCCATGCAAACCAACCATTTTCCGTATTGGTTTTCTTGGCGATTTTCATCAGGCAGATGGCGAGATAGATATAGCCTATTGCCATAATAATGAAGTAGATAATACCAATAGCCGCTGCCGCAGCTGGTTCCATTTGCTGGTAACTACCTTCCATTCTTTTCACCCCCTTTCACGAGATCAGTGACTCTGTATTTATATGTTTGTACTCAAATGACTGTTTAATTATACAACGAAATAATTAAATGTCAACAAAATAATTTGAATACGGCTAATAAATCTTCAGGGATATTCTCTGCCTCTGCTGGAAGTTCTGATTTATTAAATTCACAAATAAAAAAGGCGGCAGCCGGATTTGCACCGGCGAATAGCGATTTTGCAGACCGCCGCCTTGCTACTTGGCTATACCGCCCAGACAAGGCAGATACTAGATAAAAGATGCTAGATCCTAGTCACGTGTGATCTTTAAGTATATGTTAA
>JAUWGT010000028.1 GCA_030606265.1 Candidatus Stahliibacteriota bacterium
AGAGAATCTACTACAAAGCACTCATAATAATTGACGCTGTAAAAATCATTCATACCTGTTAATGGAATTAAGTTGAAGTTAACGTAGGTATTCTTTGGTTGGGTTGACCCCGTTAGAGAATCTACTACAAAGCACTCATAATAATTGACGCTGTAAAAATCATTCATACCTGTTAATGGAATTAAGTTGAAGTTAACGTAGGTATTCTCTAACGGGGTTGACACCCCAATTTTTTGGCATATAATCGACTATGAAGCGTCCGCAGTCTGATCATGATGTCGATAAATTGCAGGTCATTTTTGATCAGTTACATGGTCTTGAAGACCCGGATTTTATAAGTTGGCAGCCCTTGTATGACTTATATATTACAGAAAAAGAAGTCGTTATTACCATTGAAATCGCCGGTGTTAAAGCAAAAGATTTCACAATACATGCGGCACGCAACTATCTTATAATCGATGGTATGAGGGAATCAGCTGAACTCCTGATCAAGGAATGCTGCAGATTTCACAATATCGAAATCCCTTACGGTCGCTTCAACCGGAAAATAGATTTTCCTGTACCTGTAGAACCAAAGCAATACAAATACCGTATGGATAACGGTATACTTACGCTGCGGTTCCCGATTGAAAAGGAAAAAATAATCCCTATTGAGAATGGTTAAGGAGAACAAAAATAATGGCTGATCAATTAGTACAGATACCAAACGAATTAGGTATAATCCCGATCAAAGGCGGGGTTGTCTTCCCAGAGCAAATCGTACCGCTCATTATCCATACTCAGAAACTCGCCAAATTGATCGATGAAATACTAACTACAAATAAACTCGCTGGCGCCCTGACGCAACTCAATCCTGACATTGAAGATCCAAAACCTCACCAGGTGTATGATATCGGGTGCGTCATTCAGATCAACAAAATGCTGCGTTTCCCCGATGGAACGATCAGACTGCTGATCAAAGGACTGAAACGCTTCAAGGTGGTGGATTTTACACAAACCGAACCATACTTAAAAAGCAAAATCAAAGTAATGAGTGATAAGCACAGGAAAACCCTGGCCGTTGAAGCAATGATGCGTAATGCGGTAGCGATGTTCCAAAACCTCGTTTCGCTGGCACCATACTTACCTGACGAACTCAGTGCTATCGTCCTGAATATCGATGATCCAGACCGGCTCGCTGATTTCGTAACTCACTACACTAACTTTGATTTCAAAGAGAAACAGGACCTATTGGAAACTTACGACCCTAAAGAACGTTTTTCAAAACTCATCCCTGCACTTCAAAAAGAGATAAGTATACTGGAACTCGGCGCTAAGATTCGTTCTGAAGTCAAGACTGAATTGGACAAAGGACAACGTGAATTCTATTTGAAAGAACAATTAAAGGCGATTCAAAAAGAACTCGGCGAGAGCGATGATAACACGCGGGAAATCGATGAATTGCGCAAGAAAGTACGCGACGCAAAGATGCCTAAGCAAACTATGAAAGTGGCTATGAAGGAACTCGACCGGCTCTCAAGAATACCTTCTCAGGCGGCTGAGTATACTGTGGCACGGACTTATATTGACTGGTTAATAGCGATCCCCTGGTCGAAATCTACAAAGGATAATCTCGCCATAAAAAGGGCGCAGAAAATCCTCGATGAAGACCATTATGATCTTGAGAAAGTGAAGGAAAGAATCCTTGAATACCTTGCCGTCAAGAAGTTAAAGCCGGATGCCAAAGGTACGATCCTGTGTTTTATCGGACCACCGGGTGTTGGCAAAACTTCGCTCGGTAGATCTATTGCTCGCGCCCTGGGTAGAAAATTTGTCAGGATCTCACTGGGCGGCATAAGAGATGAGGCTGAAATCAGGGGGCACCGAAGAACCTATGTTGGAGCTTTACCCGGTCGTATTCTTCAATCCCTGAAAACGTGCGGTACAAACAACCCTGTATTCATGCTTGATGAAATTGATAAGGTCTGCAGTGATTTCCGGGGCGACCCCTCTTCAGCACTGCTTGAGGTACTTGATCCAGAACAAAATAATAGCTTCTCTGACCACTACCTGGAAGTACCTTTTGACCTATCAACGGTTATGTTTATTGCCACTGGGAACATTATCGATCCCGTAATCCCGGCTCTAAAAGACCGCATGGAAATTATTGAACTACCTGGCTATATCCTTGAAGAAAAAATGGAAATAGCAAAAAAGTATCTAATACCGAGGCGGATCACAGAAAGTGGTCTTAAGGCAAAGAATATTTTAATCAATAAACAAGCTTTAAAAACTATTATTAATGACTATACAAAAGAAGCCGGGGTTAGAAATCTTGAACGCATGATCGGTTCGCTTTGTCGCAAGGTCGCGAAACGCTTTGCCAGCGGAAAATATACGGCCGTCAAGATTACCCAAAACAACCTTGCCAAATTCCTGGGGCCGCCTAAAACCTATTCTGAAGTAGCCGCACGCAGAGGAGAGATCGGTGTGGCAACCGGACTCGCCTGGACACCCTTTGGTGGTGAGATCCTATTTGTCGAATCGATCAAGATGAAGGGTTCCAAAGGATTGATCCTCACAGGGCTCTTGGGTGACGTCATGAAAGAATCCTGTCAGGCAGCACTCTCCTATTTGAAAACAAAATTGATCTTATGGAAAATTGATGAAGATATTCTCAAAGATACTGACGTACACATCCACATACCATCAGGCGCCATTCCTAAAGACGGTCCTTCAGGCGGCTTAGCTTTGATCATGTCTTTGGCATCGTTAATAAAAAATTCAACGATCGACCCCAAAATCGCTTTTTCAGGCGAAATTACGCTTACCGGTCGAATCCTTCCGGTAGGTGGTATCAAAGAAAAGGTAATTGCTGCAAAAAGGGCTGGCATCACTCGTATTTTCCTGCCTAAAAACAACGAAAAAGATTCGGAAGAAATCCCCAAACATGTGCGAGCCGGATTATCATTTCAATTTGTCTCAAGTATTGGACAAGCGCTACAGCTCATCTTTCCAGAAAAGGCCAAAAAAACGAAGAAACGGAAAAAGAAAAAATGATACTATTTCTTCTCATGATGGTCGAATGGCAGACCGTCAATAGATCGTATAATGACTTCGAACAAGAACTTATAGTCTACTTCAGCATCTCGAATGATAACCTGAAATACGTAACTGACGATTCAACGTTTTATGCAGAATATGAGGTGCAGATCAAAATCTTCGATAAACAAAGGGCTCAGCTGACCGGTGACTACTGGGAAGGGATTACACCAAAGAACGATGAAGAAGTAAATGATTCAGTAAGAATAATCATCCCAAAAGCGAGCCGCTATTATGATCTGAAAATAATAGACCTGAATGCCGGACTAATCCTCAATGTGAGCCAAAAAATCGTCCAGATAAATCACATCGGTAGTATTAAATGGGATATTTCCGCTGACACGCTATCCGTGGTATTCTCGATAATCAACCCTGAGGGCGAAGCAATCAACATGATCTTCGCTTTCGATGAATTTGAGCAAACTATTAAATTAAAGAAGGGTATTTATGATGATACCGTAATTTTCTACATTGCGGCACTGCCTAATGGCGACTTTACACTGAACGTAAAAACTTTCTCACCGCTCAGAAGAATCGATGAAACAGAGATACCGATCAAAATTGCCAGACCGTTCTATCTGGATGAAACAACCTGGTCTCTCAAGATCAATCAACTCGAATATATTGCAACAACCTCGGAAATCAGAAAACTAAGGGATGCGAAAAAAGAAGAAAGAGACTCACTGTGGCATGATATTTGGAAAAGACATGACCCAACGCCGAATACCGCATATAACGAAAAAGAGATCGAGTACTTCGAGCGTATCGAGTACTGCGAGGAACAGTTCTCCCATGGTGACAAAGGATGGCGTAGCGACCGCGCTCGTATCTACGTTAAACTGGGGAAACCAGATGAGATCGTCCATCACCCCTACTACACCGCCCCGATAGATCCATACAGTCCAGCAGAAACTTTGTATGACTCATATGAGGTCTGGTATTATTACAAACGTAATCGACAGTACGTCTTTGGCGACCGGTATGGTTTTGGTGAGTTTATTCTTCTTAACCCGGATGGATCAGGTTTATGATTTTGCTATTGAGCAGTCTGTTCTTAACTCAAACCATAGATTTTCATGTCGACCCTGTAGTCTACCGTTCAACTGTGACAATTGAAGATACGATCACAGAAACCGTCAAACAAGAAGATATCTTCTACATTGAGTTCAATTGTGAGATCCCTTATCATGAGCTTTATTACGAGGAAAGCGATAGTGGAATCATCACCCGGGCAATCATCCCATTTGAGATTGTGAATCTTGATCGAGCTGACACCCTGGCTGATACCCTATATCGCCTGTTTACGCTTCCCTCGTTTTCCGAAGCAGCACGACAACAGATGTCTTTTCTCATCCAATTCGGCATGCACGTACTCGAAGGTAATTACAAATACAGAATAAGTATCCTGTCAAAGGACAAGAGGGGAACGATCGAAAGATCGCAAACGATCAACCGAACAGACTACCCGATGAGCGACATCTTGCTCGCTAAGGAAATTGTGACTGACACGGTTGGCGATCATCTAAGAAAAGGTGACTTGAAGATCGTCCCTCTTCCTTCACATAATTTCAGCGAGCGCTACATCACGCTCTATCTTTATTATGAAATCTACGACATTACGCCTGACGCGAATGAGTTGGAAGTTACCTACGAAATCGTGAACATCCAAGGCGAGAAACTCCATCAGATATCACGACACATCACCAAAAGGCACACGTCCCAGGCGGTAAATGTCGGTTTGAACATTGCGCAACTTGAACGTGGTGAGTATCAGTTGAATATCAAGATCTACGACCCGAGTACAGAAAGCACCATAGGCAAAGACCTGGCATTTGAGATCACAAAACAGGTTTCTGACGATATAAGCTATGAAGATTTACCGTACTATGATAAGATCGATTATTTTCTCCGTGCTGGTGATTATAAGAAATTCCTGGAGCTACCTAAAAAAGGGAAGGAGATCTTCCTCCAGAAATTCTGGAGCCAACACGATTACCATGAAACTGCGGAAAGATTCACTTATGCTGACGAGCATTTTAAGGAAGGCTATAAGCCCGGCCATAAGACAGACCGCGGTAGAATACATATCAAGTTTGGTCCTTATGATGAGATCACAACTAGTGTTATTGAGGTCTGGGAGAGCAAGTCTTACGAGACTTGGCAATATGACAATGGAATACGCTTTGTCTTCGTTGACATCCGGAGTACTGCTGAATTCACGTTGGTCTGGACGAACTCAAGCGAAGAACAGTCTCAGCCAACACTCTTTGAATATCTTCCAGAATCCGTCAAAAGAGACCTGCCGGCTGGAACTTTCAACTAATAGATCAATACCGGAATCTTTTTAAAAAAACAGGAGGTAATTATGGAAAACAATGAAACTCTGAAAAAAGACATTAAAAATATTATTAAACAAAGTATTAAACAAGAAATGCAATTGTATTTTCAGAATACAGCAAATAGTGACAACGAAAAAATATTGAACGATATTCAATCTTTAAGAGAACTTATTGCATCATCAAAACTTTTTGAAAAAGAAAGAATAGCGTTGTTTGTTGATGCGCAAAATCTCTATTACTCAGCCCGCATGGGTTATGCGGCAAAAGTCAATTATGAGAAGCTCATGAACCTCATCACTGCAAATCGGAAATTAGCTAAGGCATATGCATACATTGTGCAAGCGCCCGAGGGTGATGTAAAACCTTTTGCAAGCAGTCTTGAACGTTTTGGCTACATTGTTAAAATCAAAGATGTAAGAACACGCTCAGATGGTTCATCAAAGGCAAATTGGGACATGGGTATGGCTTTAGATATCCTTAGTATCCTGGATAGTGTTGACACAATAGTCTTAGCTTCAGGTGACGGTGATTTCGTACCCCTTGTGGAGTTCGTTAAGTCAAAAAACAAACGGGTAGAAATATTTGCATTTTCTGACAATACAGCTTACGATCTCAAAGAAAAGGCGGACAAATTCCAACCCCTTGGCGAAAATGTCATCCTCACATAGAAAGGAAGATTCAAACGGATGACTGCAGATGCACACGGATTCGCATCTGTCTGAATCCGCTTTAATCTGTCTGCATCGATTGCGAAGCAATGATTGATTATCATATTCATACGAACCACTCGATCGACGCTGAAGGTGAGCTAGAAGAATATTGCCAAAGAGCACTGTCTCTTGGACTTGAGGAAATCTGCTTTACCAATCACTGTGAGTTAGACCCAGCAAGAAATGATTCCTTCATATGCTTTAATGGCCAGCGAGAGAAATTCACGCACCATGGTTTATTGCGACTCCAGGACGAAATTCTAAAACAAAAAGAAAAAAATAAAAACTCCGGTTTAAGCATAAAATTCGGAATCGAAATCGGCTATTACAAGGGTATTGAACCACGCCTCCACGAGATCATCGACGGTATAGAACTCGATTTTCTCCTTGGCAGCATACATTGTCTTAACCACATTTGCATTGATAGTTCCCGAGAATACATGACCTATTTTGCCAAACATTCAGCGCAGACGATGCTGGCGAATTACTATCAGGCAGTGGAGGACTTGGTTAAAAGCGATCTCTTCAATTCGGTTGGTCACCTCGATGTCTACAAGAAATATGGCATAGCTTATTACAAAGATGAAATAGATGAGGTTACCGTCGAGTCGCTACGCAGGATATATAGAATGATGGCTGAACGAAACATCGCCCTTGAGATAAACACCGCTGGGCTACGCCGCATTGATCAATTCTATCCCAGTCCATTTATCGCCAAATACGCACGCGAACAGGGTCTCAACATAATAACGATCGGCTCTGATGCACATCGCGTAGAAGACCTTGGTAAAGGTATCGCAGAAGGAATAAAGTACGCGAAATCTCTTGGCTTTGAGGCGGTTTACAGATTCAATAAGAAACAACCAATAAGCGTAAAAATTTAGATTTTCTCACCCTCTGAACCCCCGCAAAGCCTTTAATTACAAGGGTTTCCTGCAATCATATGCTTGTTGACTTCAGCTAAATTCTGGCTATAATATTATTATGGAAGAACGTATAACTAATGTTTACATTGAAGACGAAATAAAAGCATCTTATTTAGATTATGCAATGAGCGTCATTGTGGGACGCGCTTTACCTGATGCCCGCGATGGCTTGAAGCCAGTACAGCGCCGTATCCTCTACGCCATGGAAGAAGCAGGATTACTATCGAACCGAGCCTACAAGAAAGCAGCAACAGTGGTTGGTAACGTCCTTGGAAAATACCATCCTCACGGTGACATGGCGATATACGATGCTTTGGTTCGTATGGCGCAGAATTTCTCAATGCGCTATGTTCTTATCGACGGCCAGGGTAATTTCGGATCAGTCGATGGTGATGCCGCAGCTGCCTACCGTTATACTGAGGCGCGACTTACATCCCTGGCTGAAGAAGTACTGGGAGATCTTAAAAAAAATACTGTCGATTTCATCCCCAATTTTGATGGGACATTAAAAGAACCCACAGTCTTACCAGCCGCTTATCCCAACCTTCTGTGCAACGGTTCATCTGGCATAGCAGTAGGTATGGCAACTAATATCCCACCCCATAACCTCAGTGAATTGGTTAGCGCACTCAACGCAATGATCGACAAACCCGATATCATAGACGAAAAGTTAATCGAAATGGTACCTGGACCAGATTTTCCGACCGGTGGCATTATTGTCGGAACAACCGGTATAAAACAAGCATATAAAACTGGTAAAGGTCGGGTTATCATGAGGGGGAAAGTCAGAGTCGAGGATATAAAGAGCGCCAAGCAGGCAATCGTCATAACTGAAATCCCCTATCAAGTGAACAAAAGTTCGCTTATAGAAAAAATCGCCGCACTGGTACGTGCCAAAAAACTTGAAGGAATTTCTGATCTGAGGGATGAATCAGATAAAGACGGCATTAGAGTTATGATCGAGCTCAAGAGAGATGCCAATTCTCAGGTAGTTCTCAATAATCTATATAAACATACTACTTTACAATCGACGTTCAGTATCCAACTGCTTGCGCTAGTTTCAGAGGCTCCAAGACTTCTTACTTTGAAACAAGCCTTGAAGACTTTCCTGGATTTCCGCTTTGAAGTAATCACGCGACGAACAAAATTTGAGCTGGCTGAAGCAGAAAAGCGTGCCCATATCCTTGAAGGTCTTAGGATCGCTATTGAAAATATCGATGAAGTCGTGCAGATCATTAAAAAGTCAAGGGACGTTAAGGTCGCTAAGAAAAAACTAATGGAAAGGTTTTCTCTCAGTGAGATACAGGCTCAAGCTATTCTTGACATGAGACTGGCAAGATTAACAAACCTTGAAAAAGAGACGTTGGAAAAAGAATATTTGGGGTTGATAAAAGAGATCGCCAGATTGAAATCAATCCTTGTATCCTCCAAAGGTGTTTACCTGCTTATAAAAAAAGAACTCAACGAACTAAACGCAAAGTATCGGGAACCGAGACGCACGCAGATAATCAATGCAGAACCCGAAGAACTAAGCATGGAGGACCTTATCGGCGAAGAAGATATGGTTATCACTGTAACCCATCGAGGCTATATCAAACGCCAGCCCATTACCACGTACAGAAATCAATCACGCGGCGGTCAGGGAAGAAAGATCGTTGAAATCGGTGAACAGGATTTTGCCAACCAGCTACTTATTTGTCTGACTACTGATACATTACTGTTTTTTTCAGATAAAGGCAAGGTCTATGCACGTAAGGTCTATGAAATACCTGAAGCAGGACCCTTTTCCAAAGGACGTTCGATCGCTAACTTTATTGAAATGAGCGATGGTGAAAAAGTAACCGCATGTTTATCCATAAAGGATTTCTCACCCGATCATTACATCTTCATGGCTACGAAAACGGGTAAAGTGAAGAAAACTTCTCTTGTAGATTTTTCACACATAAGAAGAATGGGGATAATCGCCATTAAATTACTTACCCGTGATCGGCTCATTTCAGTTGGTTTAACTGATGGAACAAACTCAATACTCCTCACAACCCGTGATGGTCTGACCATCCGGTTCTCTGAAAAACTCATTCGTTGCATGGGCAGAAATGCCTCAGGCGTAAGAGGTATAAGATTAGCTAAAACAAATGAAGTCGTCGGCTTCAATATTGTCAAAGAAGAAGAGGATATGCTCATCGTTGCTGACAAAGGTATTGGTAAACGGGTCAAATTCGCCTCCATCAATGAAAAAGGCAGAGCTGGTAAAGGGATGAAGGGAATGAGGATCGATGCAAAAACAGGGAAAGTCGCCGGCGTTACCAATGTCAGTGATGACGACGATTTAATTGTCATGACCAAAGCCGGTAAAGTCATCCGAACACCGGTCAATAAAATCCGCGTGCTGAGTCGTCAAGCTAAGGGCGTAAAGATCATTACCCTGGCAAAAAATGATATAGTCTGCTCAATCGCCTGTATTAAAGCACAAGTGTGAGGTGACGTGAATAGAATAGAGCTGGCGGGAATACAAGAATCTCTATCTTCAATACCTTGATATGAAAATAATTTCGAAAGGTGATGTAAACTCTAAATACGAAGCACGAAATCCTAAACAAATTCAAATCACCAAAACACAAAATTCAAAATGTTAACTTCTATATATTCACTCAATCGAAAAGCAACAGCGAATAGAAAAAGAGGTTTTGAGCATTTGAATTTAGAATTTAGATATTGTTTAGAGTTTAGAATTTCGGGATTAGAGTTTTCTCATGAATGAAGTGAGGTTCATCTTGATATCGTTATGTTATACTATAAAAGGATTATGGATCTATGTCTCGTAAGTCCTGGGATGAGTATTTCATGGCTATTGCCGAACTCGTTGCCGAGCGTTCAACCTGTTTACGGCGTCAAGTCGGCGCCGTGATTGTCAAAGACAGAAAAATTTTGTCCACTGGTTACAACGGCGCACCCAGTGGCATCAAACACTGTTCCGAGATCGGGTGCTTGAGAGAAAAGTTAAATATCCCAGCTGGTGAAAGACATGAAATATGCCGCGGCACGCATGCTGAACAAAACGCCATAATCCAGGCGGCGACGTTTGGTGTAGATATCAGTGGAGGGATCGTATATTCTACTCATCAACCCTGTTTTATCTGTACGAAAATGCTTATCAATGCCAAGATAACAAAAATAATCTACAAAAAAGAATATCCAGATGAATTGGCGATTGGCATGCTCCATGAAGCCAAGATACCGTTTGTGAAAATCTAGTTACCCCCACCCCTCCCTCCCCCTCTTTGAGGGGGAGGAATAAGGAGAGGGTGTCTCGAAAGTTCAGATTTATGTAGTGGCAGAGAAATATCGGTGGTGGTAGTGGCAGAGTTTCCGCCTGAGGCGGATCTGCCTATGGCATGACACTCTGCGAAATCTCTGTCGAGCAAGCTCGACCACTACAATAAATATCGGTTGTCGTAGTGGCCAGAGCTCGACCACTACAATAAATATCGGTTGTGGTAGTGGCAGAGTAAATATCGGTTGTGGTAGTGGTGGTAGTGGCAGAGGTTACTCTGCGAAATACCTGTCGAGCAAGCTCGACCACTACGTTCCTGTCATTATCCGGCTTGACCGGATAATCCAGGGATATTCTCTCATCGCAAAATAACGAGCGATCGTGATAATTTATAATCCGGAGTCTCTACAATTATGAAATATGTACCCTGTGCCAGACCCCGGGTATCAATGTCAATTTCATGAATTCCGCTTGGCACATTCTCTTTGAAAATTTTCTTTGTGACCTGACCGATACTATTATATAGTGTAACTGAGACCTGACCATTATGCATTGTGGTAAATAAAACCCGCGCAAACCCAGCTACCGGGTTTGGGGCAATAGCGATATCACCAATTAATGGCTGTCGGGTGTTTTCTTCTATACCAGTGTACTTGAACCAGTACATATCATACCAAAGCTGTGCCCATTTATCAACTAACGCAATGGCAGTATCCGGTCTTCCCTGAAGTGAATCCCAATCTGTGAGCATGACCGCAAATACCATGAAAATACTCGAGTCGGCAGGCACATCAAATGGTCCTGAGCTCATAAGAAAACGCTGGTCATCAGGCATAGGTGGTGTTGTATCATATGGATTATAAATACCAGTTTGAAAATCATAACCAGCAAGGGTCAAGTAACGCTCTGCATCAATATTAGGCTCCGCACTGAGGGTGAACCTTTTAAAAGCAGTCATGCCGTGCTGAGGATTTTCTGAAGCATCGCGCCAGTCAGGCACATTATCATAATCAACATCCCACATACTCGGAGGTAGATTGTTCCAATAGTAACTACTGTCCCGCTCATACTGGTCAAGGATACCGTCATTATCCTTATCCTGGCCTTCGACCAGATCAAGGGGTGTTTCAAGTAGATCGAATGCTATAGCTCCTGGCCACCACGGTGGCGCAGGAGTTGACTCCATCTCTAATTGCCATTGATAACCTACTGCATCAACCCAAAGCGACTCACCAGCAATATAATACCACTGTCCGACAATCCCGGAAATAATATCATTGCCGGTACCAGCTTCATTACCGATATCATTGTCTGCGGCGATGCCCACATAACAATCATACAGGTTATGATCTGAAACATTCTTTATCTCGTAGGTTAAAAAGACAATATCTTCAGTAAACGGGAGTTCCCAGGCATAACCGGTCTGATACATCTCAATACCGATAGGTCTTGTGTCACCGGGGATGTGAGCATTTGTATCAAGATCATTCATACAACACCAGGAATCTTCATGAGATACTGTATCCTGCGGTGCCATGGGCAAAGCAGTATCAGGAGCAGGCCAGTTCTCCGGGTGCATAAAGATGATCGCATCTGGATGGTTAATCGGCATGCCTTCAAGCCCCGGGACAAATTCAGTTTCACCGCCATGGGGACCATAACCGATCGTCACGAGTGTATCACCGGTCGCTGAATCAACCGTGCCAAACCAGATACCGGCGCCGAATATATAACCATGCCCACTACCAGGAGGCCACCAACAAGGGTCACCGAATTTGCCAAAATTAGTAATACCCAGTTCAATGTGGTTAGTATCGTGGACCGCTGTATCAAAGGGTCTAGCTCCCCCGTTATTATACCTGGTCATCGCAAAGACTGACCCTATTGCCAACAGTATTATTATATATCTTTTCATATCTCCCCCTTTCTTGTAATTATCATTGGCTTATTTTAACTTCAAAGTGTGAAAAATCTGTGAAAAAAGGGGGAGGAATAAGGAGAGGGTATCGAAAGCTTAGCGCACTAAAGATTCATACAAACGCACTGTTTCTTTGTGCGGTTCGCTATTGAGTTCATTCTTTAATGACTTTTTAAGTTGTTCAAAATCCCGGATTATATCTTTATAACGACCGATCTTTCCATAAGCTGTCATTATTTTGCGGTGATATTCTTCGTTAAAGATATCTATTGAAATCAATTTCTTACATAGCGCAATCGCATCTGTATGTTTTTTGTTTTGTATGCAGTAATCAACCAACATACTTAGACAGTCTTCATACAAACCATGGTAATAGCGGCGCCGGTCTTCAATCCATGAATCATACCATCCAGGAGCAAAACCATCTTTGTATATCGCTATTGCTTCCCGCAGCATATGCTCATATTCTTTGTCTGCTTTTTCTGTGCCTTTTGCCTTTTTTATCAGGCTTTCAAATTCCTCAGTGTCAAGGTTGATCAAAACCTCAGGTGATATCTGATAAAACCCTTTACCTGACACGATCAAATCACGTTTCCCGATCTTAACTGATTTGTACATCTGTCTGATGTGCTGTAACGCTTTGCGCAAACTATCACTACCACTCTTATGCGATGCTTTGTGCCACAGCGCATCAATGAGCACATCATGATTAACCCTTTCATCTTTGTGAAGTAAAAGGTAGAAAAATAGCTTCTTTGATTTCATAGTGGTCCATGAAGCCTCGAGTATCTCTTTATCATCAAGTGCGACTTTTGGAATTCCGAAAAGATACGCGTCAACCCAATGTGCATCCAACTCAAACTTACCAATCACCGACACTATGTATCTCCGTTCAAAACCTTGCTTTCGAAGCATCTGTAACATCCACTTATTTTGACGGAATCCGCAAGCCAGCATATAGTCATAGCCTTTCAAGCGGCTGACTACAACGGTTTTCTTAAGTCGAGAAAGAGCCTTTGACATTGCATCTAATAAATAATATACATTGCTCAGTTCAAAGTTAATCAAAAAAGAGTAGAAAGTTTGCTTAGACCACCGCGCTATCTCTAATGCACTCACCAGAAGTGATTCAGCGTCGCAGTACTTACCCTGCGCAATCCTGATTCGTGCTTCGGTCAAGAGCAATGGAACAGATTGAAGATCGCGCCTGTTTTCCTTTAATAGCCACGTTTTGGCAAGAACCCGTTCTGCAGTAACAAGATCACCCGCCTTGATATTGATATTGCACAACTCTGTGTCGGCAGAAATAATCAATGCGACGACACCAAGTTTTTCGTAAATTTCCAAGACTTTGGTAATAAGGTGCCTGGCTTTGTCCAAGTCGCCGAATTCCTCATGGAATAACGCATATCCTTGCCAAATCATCGCCATCGACCATAGGTCATTGTGACTGCTGCACGTCTTGATTCCGGCATCAAGTATGGCACGTGCTTCGCTCTTGTTTCCCAGAAAAACACTCATCCTGGCGGCATTAAAGAAACCACCACCACAGCCAGGAGAGAAGTGGTCTTTTAACAAATCAGCTGTTTTCATTAACTTGGAATGTGCTACATTTAGATTTCCCAGGTGAAATTCATTCATTGCGAAATTATTAAGAATACTTGCCTCAAGTCCCTTATAGTCATCACGGTGTGCTATCTGTAATGCTTCCTGGAAATACTCTCTGGCTTCGGACAAATTTCGACTAACACCTGCTCGGTACAAAGAACCAATGGAATTCAATATCGAAGCTCTGGTAAGACGCGCATTCTTAGGGCAAACATCCAGAGCCTTTTTAAACCATCTCTTTGCAGTAGTCAACTTGTCTTGATTGAGAAGGATCCCGCCCAATTTATAAAGGGCATCGGCATATTGCTTACGCCCTTTTGATTTTTTCTTCAGCATATTTGCAGCACGCAAACAATTATTCTTGGCTTCGTCAGAACGACCAAGATAAACCAAAGCCTCAGCATAATTCATCAATAGTGATGGACGCTGTTGTCGTACTGATTTCGGTATCTTCTCTATATAAGAACACAAAAACGCACTCCTCCCTTGCCATATTGAGGTAAAACCAATTTTTTCGATGCTTGCTGCTGCTTTATTATACTCTTCTGCCTGCAGAAAAAATCGAGCTGCCTCTTCCAATCTATTGTTTCTAAAGGAAAAATCTCCTACCCGACGGTACAGTCTCTTTTCCTTATTTGTATCACTTAATTTACTGCGCAGGAAATCCCTGAACAAATTATGGAAACGGTAACCAATACCTGGAAGATCAACCAGAAAAGCATTTCTTGTTGTAAGATCTGTCAGCAAAGCCTCCGAGTTATTTCTGTTTGCCACGGCATTACATAACTCAGGCGTAAGCCACTCCAGGATCGAACAGTCCACCAAAAATTGCCTTATATCCTTTGGTTCCTGATCAAATATCTCTTGTGCGAAATAATTGAACAAATTGCTCTGTGATTGGTAATAACTATCCAGGATACGTTTGATATACCTTGATGATTTTTCTTTTTCAAAGTAATTAGAGGATTGCAGCATCAGGCGCAGACTGGTTGGCCAGCCTTCCAGATGTTCCTCGATCCATTCAAGTTCAGATTCAGACAGCGAGACCGAATACACGGATACAAACAGATCTTTTGTTTCTTCTTTATTAAACTTCAGCTCCTGACTACCAATTTCAAAGATTTCATCCCGAGCTTGAAGTTGAGCGATTGATAGCGGTGGTCGTACACGCGAAGATATGATAAAGTGCACTTCTTGAGGAAGGTGATCAAGCAGATAATTGAGGATCTTGTCAATGTGCTCTGCAGGATAGATCGTATGGTAGTCTTCCAAAATTATGTATAGGTCATCTTTGATAGTCTCAATTATTTCATTGATAAACGTAGCCAGGATGAGTTCCAGATATCGTTGTGGGTAATTGAAAAAATGACTCAACGCTTCAGTCTTTTTGCCGAATTCTGGAGCCAACTTCCTGATACCAGCGATCAGATACGAAAAGAATACTGCCGGCTCCGCATCACTTTTCTCCATATGGTAGTAGACATGGGGGATCTTCTTATGCGATAGAAGCTGTGAAAGCAAAGTGGTTTTGCCATAACCAGCACCGGCGCACACAAGGATAACCTTTTTGTTGAAATTGGCTACGAGTGCGTCGATCAAACGGCCACGATACAGTACTTTGGTGCGTATCTGCGGCGCCTGCAGCTTGCTGAGGAGTACTATGCTGTGTTTCTCATTGATCATATTGTACTATAACCACTGTGATATTGCTGTCAAGCATTCGGCCCAACGGTCAGAAATAGCCCTAATTACTCGTTTCATGACTCACTATGATACAATAAATATGTGAAAAATATGTGAAAACTCAAGATACCCCCTTTTACTGAATTTCCCAGTGCCGTTTTAAATAGTTCGTGTTTTAGTTTTGCACGAACATCAGAAAACTGTAGTGGCAGAGTTCACTCTGCGAATATTAGAAATGTAGTGGCAGAGTTTCCGCCTGAGGCGGATCTGCCTATGGCATGATACTCTGCGAAATACCTGTCGAGCAAGCTCGACCACTACGGAATCGGAAAATCGAACATTAATAATTTGAAACGGTACTAGCTTCTTAAGTTCTTCTTTTCCCAATTAGCTCTGCGGCTTCTGCGTCTTAAAGCCGGAATCTTGTTTTTATAGCTTGGTTTGGACAGATTTCTATGCAACAATAACATTTGATACATTTTTTGTAATCAATGTACCTGTGTCTAATACAGTGTGTTGGACAAACATCTTCACACAAACGACAATCCGTGCACTTGGATCCATTAATAATTGGCGTCCGCGCCAGCCAGATTCGGTAAAGTACTTGAGCAAGCGATTGGACTATCGAGGATCTGAGAGGGAAACGAAATGGCATTGCATACCCTTTTATTGCTTGAACCTGACCGCGGATTTCGACTTTTTTCGGGTCGAACAACCCCTGCTCGCGCGCAAGCCTGAGCGTCGGGATCCTATCCGGGTTTATCCCTGCTATCTGAGCGCACGTATAATCTACTGAGTGCCCATCTACACCAAGAATGACTTTCCCGGGTGAGAATTTCCTACCCCGTGCATCCACAATATTGATGCAGTCCATAATAATGAGATCCGGTGGGCGAAGGTCATACACTTCCAGCAAAACCTTACTAAAGTCATCTATCTTAGGGAACTTTGAATGAATATAGGGTTTTAGTCCACCCGGAATAATACCGAATTGGTTCTTCACCGCAAGGGTCATGGTCGTTAAATCATGTGTGCGGAATTTCGGTAAGGATATAAGGAGATCACAATCAGCAATCTCTTTTGAAATATAAACTTCCTTAAGTTTGCTCTGTGGTCGTCTGATGCGCTTGGAGTATTTCCCGATGTTTTTGAATCTACCTTGGGCTGCTTCAAGAAAACCGCATCGCTCAGCAATGTCAAGTTCTGTGCAAGCTTTGTTTGGAACCGGATTGTCGCCGACCGTAACATCTGCACCCGCCCTCACGAGAAAAGATACGACATGAGCTATTACTTCAGGATCGGTCACAACTGCATCTTCAGGTTCTGCTGGTCTCAGCATATTGGGTTTAACAAAAACCTTCTTTTTTGCCAAATGGGTGAGCCCCGAGCTGTCGAATATTTCGACGAGCGAATCGTCGATATCCGCGATGTCTCTTATATACACTCGGTGTTTATGCATCTATTCTACAAGTTACAGTATACAGTGTAATAATCACGTAAGGTCAACTCACTTGGTCGTTTCTGCAACAACGTATTATCAAGACCCTGAGGAACATCGTGAAGATAATTCATCAGCGCATTCTTCATGTACTTTCGACGGTAACAGAATATACCCCTGATCATCTCGAAAAACACCTTCTCATCTTTCAGACGAAAAGGCTTAACTCTGCTCGTCAATCTGACAACCATAGAACTAACCTTAGGCTGCGGTGAAAAGAAACGTGCTGGGATTGCGAACTGTTTCTTCACCTGGAAATGATAACCCGTGAAAAGGGTTACTGGACCATACTCAGCAGAACCGGTTTTTGCAAACAGCCGCGCGCCGTATTCTTTTTGGATTGTCAGCACTGCCCACTTGAAAGCTCCTTTCTGCTGCGCGAGTTTATCAAGAATCTGCGTGGTTATCGAATACGGGATATTCCCAACAACCACTGGTTTACCATAGTCTCTCAAATCTAATTTCAAGAAATCTTTGTTTACTATTTTAACATTGCCCAGGTCGAGCTCTTTTAAAGTGCTGATCAAACCACGGTCAAGTTCAATTGCATAAACGATCTTGGCATACGCACTTATGAGTTTTGTTAGAATACCTTTTCCTGCACCGATTTCAACAACTGTTTCATTAACAATGTCAGCACAATCAATTATTTTTTTGACAATCCTCTTTCCTTTCATGAAATTCTGGCTGAAGCGTTTTTTTGCATGAAAATGTTTCATGATGAATGGATGTTCACACAGAAAAAGGGAAAAGCCTTGCTACGTTGGCATCTAAAATCTCTTCCAGCTGCTCAGGTAGCATCTCCAGGGTTCCAGCCGCGAAACTCAAGGTCTCGAGGATATAAGCAGGTTCATTCCTTTGACCGCGATGACCGGACGGAGATAGAAACGGTGCATCGGTTTCCAGAAGGATTCTGTCTGTTGGCAAATTCTTGAAGACATCTCGTGTTCGTTTGGAAAACGTAAGGACTCCGCCAAAGCCCAGATAATAGCCCATACCAAGTATCATCTTTGCTTGTTCGTACGTACCGCTGTAGCAATGAAAAACACCATGATGAAAATCTTCTTCCTTCAATATGCCAATCGCGTCATCAACTGAATTCCGAGTATGGATGAGCAGAGGAAGATCCTGACTGCGCGCAAGGCTGATATGTTTACGAAACAGTTCTTGCTGCGCTTCTTTGGACGAAAAATCCCGGTAGTAATCAAGACCAGTTTCACCAATGGCACAAACTTTATTGCTCTGTACGACATCAATGATACTACTCATCTCGGTAAGCGACTGTTCAGCTGCTTCATTAGGGTGAATCCCTACGGCCGGCATCAACCATTCATAACGATGTGCCTGTTTAACTGCATCCTGGCTTGTTTTTACATCATACCCCGCATTCACTATTTTCTTGACGCCGGCTTTTCGAGCACGCTGTAAGACCTCATCAAAGTCCTTATTGAATTGCGGATCTATTAAGTGACAGTGGGTATCGACCATCTCAGGGTATCAAAATACCCTCGTGTTTCTTCACTTCACGATCTCTCCGGAGGCTACTGGTTTGTCCGTAGTCAAAAGCACAATACCTTCTTTGGTATCGGCGGCGAGAAGCATACCGTTGGATAAAATACCCCGGATCTTTACTGGTTTCAGATTCTCCACGACGATAATAGTCTTACCAATCAATTCTTCTGGTTTGTATGCCTTTCCAACACCGGCCACTATTTGACGCTGCTTATCGGCGATTTCAACCGTGCACTTTATGAGATTGTCACTGCCTTCAACCATCTCAGCTTTCAATATCTTGGCGGTTTTCAAAACCACCTTGTCGAGTTCCTCAACCGATATCTCTCTTTTCTTTAGTCTCCTGACCTGGATCTCAATGACTTTATCATCGATCTTCTGAAAAAGAATTTCAGTTTCGCCGATCGTCGGCGCGACATCTGGTGCACTGATTTTATCCCATTGCTGCGGGATGAAATTAACCATCTTCTTTATCTTAGTCGCGGTATACGGCAAGAACGGTTCCACAAGAACTGAAAGCGACGTGACAATCTTCATACACACATACATTGTCCGTTCGCAGATTAAAGGGTTAGTTTTACGTGTTACCCAGGGTTCCTCGTGGTCGAAATAACGATTTGCTTCCTGGGTTATCTTCATTATTTCATGTAAAGCATTTTTGAATTCAAACTTCTCAATCTTCTCACCAATGTTTGCCGGTGCCTTATGTAGAATATCTAGGATTTTATTATCATGCTCAGAGAACGATGATGCGGTCGGCACTGAAGAATCATAATATTTTTTGATAAAGGTCAATGTGCGATTAACAAAGTTCCCGAGGTTATCAGCTAGTTCATTATTGTGCCATGCCTGAAAATCCCGCCATGTGAAATCAGTATCGCGCACCTCTGGAGCATTGCGCGTGAGTGTATATCTTAAAGAGTCGGCTTTGAAATCTCTTAAATAATCAGGTAACCATATCGCATAATCTTTTGATGTTGAAAACTTGTCACCCTCAAGGTTGAGAAATTGATTAGCTGGTATATCTGAAGGCAGCGCATAATCGCCATACGCCATGAGCATAGCTGGCCAGATCAAAGCGTGGAAAACAATATTATCCTTGCCAATAAAATGCACGATCTTGGTATCTTTGTTCAACCAATATTCCTTCCACAGATCAGGGTCGCCTTTTCTTTCTGCCCACTCCATGGTTGAAGAAATATAGCCGATCGGTGCATCAAACCAGACATACAGTACCTTACCCTTGGCCTCATCAAGCGGTACTGGAACACCCCAGGACATATCTCTTGTTATGGGACGATCTTGTAGCCCTTCTCTGAGCCAACCCTTCACAAAAGCCAGGACATGTTCTTTCCAACCCGTTTTTGAGGAAATCCACTCAGTCAATTTATCCTGGAATGCAGTAAGTTTGAAGTACCAATGTTTGGTGCTTTTCTTTTGTGGAACTTCACCGCAAATCAGACATTTTGGTTCAATGAGTTCAAAAGGCTCAAGCCAACGACCGCAGCTATCGCATTGGTCTCCTTTAGCGCCATCCGCAGCGCAACGCGGACACTTCCCTGTGATGTAACGATCCGGAAGGAAACGACTACATTTTGGACAATAAAATTGTTCTGTTTGCTTGAGGTATATAAATCCTTTATTATATATCTTTGAGAAAAAATCCTGAGCCATTCGATGATGGATAGGTAATGTTGTACGTGAGAAATTATCAAAGGTCATTCCGAAATCTTCAAACGAATTTTTTATTGATCGGTAATAATGATCGACGATCTCCTTCGGCGTTTTGTTTTGCTTTTCCGCACTAATTGTCACCGGAACACCATGCTCATCAGTGCCACATATGTAAAGTACATCCCGGTTCTTCAATCGCTGATAACGGACATAAATATCAGCC
>JAUWGT010000063.1 GCA_030606265.1 Candidatus Stahliibacteriota bacterium
AGGATATTATCTGCTAATTTAAGTGCATTAGTGTAAGGAAGATCAATCTCGTGTTGACCGCGGCCAACTTCATGATGACCGGCTTCAAATCCAATACCAAAATCCTGGAGCCGTTCGCACATCTTTTTTCTTATGCGCAGAGCCAGGTCACCACCCAGGTCAAAATAGCCAACCCGATCATGGGGTAGTGGGAGTACCTTGTCATTATCGCGGCGGAAAAGATAAAATTCGAGCTCGGCGCCGATATAATACTCCATACCTTTCCGCTTTAGCAACTTAAGGTTGCTCTTTAGTATGCCCCGCGGGTCAACGGGTGCAGGTTTATGGTCCGGTGCATAGACGTCGCAAATGAAGCGTGCGGTTCGTTCCTCTTCCCATGGAATGACCGCAAAGGTTGCCGGATCTGGTTTGAGATACATGTCGCTCTCGAAAATTCTACCAAACCCTTCGACTGACGAACCATCAAACCAGATACCTTCTTTTAGAGCTTTGCGTATTTCGCGAACCGGGATCGTAACATTTTTCACCGAACCCAAAATATCGGAAAACCAGAGGTCGATAAACTGAATTTTTTCTTTGTTTACAGTTCGGAATATCTTATCGACTGTCATGAGCTATCTTTGCTTTTTGCGTCTTGTTTTGGTTTTCTTCTTAGCCGTTTTTTTCACTTTCCGCTTTGCTTTTTTCTTGCCGAGATGCGTACAAAGTGATTTTGCCTGAGTGAAGAGAAGGAGGTAATCTGGGCCACCGGCTTTTGAATCGGTTCCTGACATGTTAAAACCGCCAAAGGGTTGAATGCCAACGAGTGCACCGGTACATTTCCGGTTGAAGTAGAGGTTACCGACAAAGACCTCGCGTCTTGCCTTCGCGATCTTCTTCTTGTTCTTTGAATATACTGCGCCGGTAAGACCATATTCAGAATCATTTGCCAATTCCACAGCGTGGTCAAAATTACGTGCCCGACTGACAGCAAGGACCGGGCCAAAGATCTCTTCCTGGAATATCCGATGATTATGTTCAATGTCGATAATAACCGTTGGTTTGATAAACCAGCCGTCACCTGATGCCGGTTCACCACCGCATACAAGGGTACCTTCAGATTTGCCGATTTTGATATACTCCAGTATTGAATTATAAGCCGCTTCATTTATTACTGGACCCATGTAATTGTCATAGCGTTTCACTGGACCGACTTTGATCGCTTCAACTGTCGGGATGAATTTCTTCATGAACTTGTCATGGATTTTATCATCAAGGATGAGTCTTGAACAAGCTGAGCACTTCTGTCCTTGGAACCCGAAAGCTGCTGTTCGAACACCATTAACTGCGCTGTCGATATCTGCTTCTGAATCGACAATTATCAGATCTTTTCCGCCCATCTCGGCGATAACGCGTTTTATCCAGATTTGACCGGGTTGTGCTATACCTGCTTGTTCGACAATACGCAAGCCTACCGCCTTAGACCCGGTAAATGCGACAAATCGTGTTTTTGGGTGGCGCACTAAGTAATCGCCAGCCACCCTACCAGGACCGCTCATGAAATTGACTACACCGACAGGAACTTTTGCTTCCTCAACGATCTCCATGAACTTGGCTGCAATGCAAGGTGAGTCACTTGAAGGTTTTAGGATCACAGTATTACCACTGACAAACGCCGCCGTTGTCATACCACATAAAATAGCGAGTGGGAAGTTCCAAGGTGGGATGATGACGCCAACACCAAGCGGGATATAGATCTGTTCATTGATCTCGCCTGGGTACTTGTATAATTTAGGACCTTTATCATACCTCAAAGCCTCGAATCCGTAATAATCACAAAAATCAATAGCTTCGGCAAGATCAGCGTCTGCCTCAAGCCAGTTCTTGCCTTCTTCAAGAACCATCCAGGCATCAAGTTCAAAACGTCGCTTGCGCATGATATTCGCCATTTTAAATAGATAGTTTGCTCTAACTTTCGCGGGTGTGTAACGCCATGACTCAAACGTCTCAAGGGCTACTTGCATGGCTTGTTCCGCAATTTTTTCATCAGCTTTTTGAAAAGTTCCTATAATTTCACCTTTTTTTGAAGGATTATACGAATAGAATTTTTTATCTAATCTTATCCTTTTACCACCAATGATTATGCTGTACTCTCGACCAAGCTGAGTTTGAACCAGGCTCAGGGCTTTCTCCATCTTCTTTCGAATCTCGGGTTTTGTAAAGTCACTATATTTTTCAGTTCTGAACGTTTTCATTTAACCTCCTTAAAATCTATTATAGCCAGCAAAATCGCAAAGTCAAGAAAATTGGAGGAATTTCAAAAGAGAATTTGGAATTCCTGTAGATTTCACCAGTCTTATCATTGACTTTATTGGACAGTTGTATACAGTATTCAAGGAGGTTCCATGATTGCATTACTATTTTTTCTAGTAAATCTTGATGTTTTTTCCAAAATCGATTCTGTAATTATTTACAGTGATCGTGTGATGATCACAAGGCTCGCCAATGTGTACCTTGATAGATCTACTGATTTAGTGTTTGCTGATCTACCCGGTGCAATAGATGATGCATCAGTACGCGTAAAGGCAAAAGGGTTGAAGATCGGTGAAGTCCAGGTTAAGAAAGGCTACAAAGATGAACCTTACCCTGATGTCGAGAAGCTCAAGAGCAAGATCGAGGCTCTTAAGATAAGGGACCGGACCTATGCTGACGAAATTGCTGTATTAAAGAGCAAGGAAAAATTCTTGCAGACGATCGCAGTTGGCGGTCCAGAGGTTATTTCCAAGGAGATCATATTTGGCAAGGTATCGCCCCAGGCATGGCGCCAGGGTTTGAATTTTATGGTCGATGAATTATTGAGTGCGAAAATGAGAATGGCCGAGATCGAACGCGTGCGTAAAGAATTGCAGGATGAGATCAATGTCTTCCAGCGTGAACTCAACGACATCAGGTCAATTGTGGAAAATCGAAAAACAATAATTTTTGATGGACATCCACAGGGTGCTAAGAATTACCGAATACAACTCAGTTATATCCTTTATGGAGCGAGCTGGTGCACTTATTATGAGCTTAGAGCCCAGCCTTCAAAAGGTAATATTGGCTTTTCTTATTTTAGTAAGGTCGCGCAGCGTACAGGTGAGGATTGGGAAAATACCAAACTGGTGCTTTCTACAGCCCAGCCGGCGCTCGGCGGGACAGCTCCTGTACCTACACCGTGGTATATAGACCGTTATGCTGTTACTAAGACAGAAGGAATAAGGGGCGGACGAACCGAGGAGATTGAACGCTTTATGGATACACCAGCAACAGCACGAGTTACTGCGCCACCTCCAGCACCACCAGTGGAAGCTGGGGTTTCAATATGGTATCCTTTACCCGGACGGTATACAATAAAGAGTGGTGATCCAGAAAAGAAGATAAAAATATTTAGTACTTCTTTTAAATCGGATTTTGAGTATTTTATCATACCCCGGATAACCCAGCTTGCTTATTCCACAGGCAAGATGAAAAATACGAGTGACTATTTATTTATCGGTGGTCAGGCAGGAACATATGTGGGTGATGATTTTACCGGTAAAACGTATGTGCCAACGATTGCACCAGATGAGTCGACCACGGTTTCCTTTGGGGTTGATGATCGGGTTAAGGTCAAGCGCGAACTGAAAAAATCAAAGGTTTCCAAAGGTGGTTTGTTCAGTGGTAAGACAAAGTATGAATTCACCTATGAGAATACTGTCAAAAACTTCCATAATAAAAAGATTCAGTGTACTATTGTGGATCAAATTCCAATACCTCAGGATCCAGACATCAAGGTGAAAGATATTAAGATCGATCCAGAACCATCTGAGCATGACAAAGATATCGGCATTTACTATTGGAAAGTCTCGCTCGATCCAACAGCAGAGTACAAGGTTACGATTTCCTTTACAGTTGAAGCTCCGGGTGACAGTGAAATCCAGGGGCTAATGCCATAAGCTATGGTTAAATCGTAAATAGTCAAATGGTATGCTTGAATCGCCTCTCTTGACATATACAGCAATATGATTAACATATTTTTATGAAGAAGATATGTTTATTACTCATTATTGTCTTTTTGCTTTCTTGTGCGGCGGTTCAAGAACGCCTTGCCATAAAAGAATGTAAGTTCTCCCTCATTTCAGTAAAACCTTATGACTTCAATTTCAATGATTTCAAGGTTGATTTCAGAATAGATGCCACCAACCCCAATAAAATCGATGCGGTTCTTGATAAATTGAAATATACCTTGTATGCAAATGATAAAGGATTAATCTCTGGTTCTACGGGTAAGGGGATAAAGATTCCAGCAAAAGGAACAAACAGCTTTATTACTACGGTAACCCTTGGATATACTGAACTCGGCGAAGCATTGATCTCTGCTATAAAATCTGGTAAGGCTGAGTATAAGGTAAAAGCAACTGCCTATATCCAGACAATAATCGGTGAAATAAGTTATCCAGTAGAGATAATTCTCTAGAAAAAGGGGACAGGCTACTTTTCAGAAAAAAGTAGCCTGTCCCTCTATACCTGCACAATTTTTGTGCAATAAGGACGAAATTTGTGCCGTATTAATAGTATTTCTCCCGAAATTACATTGTTTTTCTCTGGCACGAGTATTGCATAATCATAAGGTAGAGGTGAATGATGAAAAACTTCAAGAGCATTTTCTATCTTATAATTACTGCAGCATTTCTGGTTCTACTTAGCTGCTGTTATGAAGGGTTTGATAATGAACCGCCGGCAGTACCAAGAGGTTTGCATTCGATTACTGGTGATGAAGAGGTCATGTTGATATGGTACGAGAATACTGAACCTGACCTTGCCGGATATCGTGTGTATCGCAGTTTAACACCGAGTGGTTATTATTATGCGATCGGTGAGACAAATCTCGATTATTTCCTGGATTTTGGTTTGATCAACGGCCAGACTTATTATTATGCGATCGTAGCCTTTGATTATGATGGTAATGAGAGTGATTTATCTTATGAAATTGTCTATGATACTCCAAGACCAGAAGGCTATAACGAACAGATCTTTGACTACTATGAATACCCGGATTATTCAGGTTGGGATTTCAGTGTTTATTCAATTGTTGCTTATGACCACCCATTGTGTGATTTTTATTATGGTTATGATGATATTAACGAAGTCCATTATCTTTATACTGGTCGATCTGATACCTGGATTCAGGATTTTGGCTATACTGAATCGCTTGATGAAATAACTTATGCGCCTGAATATGGTTGGTCGACAACCGGTGTGGTTGAAGCGATCCTTGGTCATACCTATATTTTCCGGATCTGGGATAACTACTTTGCCAAGATTCGTCTTACTGCCATAGGTCCTGATTATGTGATCTTTGACTGGGCGTATCAGATTGATCGAGGTAATCCAGAATTGGTGATAGGACAATAAAATGGGACCAATTGTGCAATACTCAATGAACCCAACGGCAAAGAGATATGTTCTTGCCCAGAGCGTCAAGTATATTGTGAGAGAGTTAAGGAAAGGGATGCTTGTTTTTGATCCAGATGAATTAATCCCCAGAATACTGGCAGTCGGTAGAAGCCGGGGTACACCTGACTTCGAACAAGCGGTTAAGGAGCTTCTGGCTATTTTGGCCAAGAAAATCCCTTCTGCTGAATACTGCCAGGAGTTTGAGAAGTATATATAACAAGGAGGCAATAATGAAACGTCTATTATTATTGGTATTAGCTGCCGTGCCATTATTCGCATTTACGGTTAACTTCATTTACAGCGACTATGATTACTATGAAGACGATTACTGGTATGATGAATACTGGGAAGACGATTACTGGTGTGACGGCTATTGGACCTATTACCCGCATGGGTACTACTGTGTCCATTATGTTTGGTGGTATCCATGGTGGTGGGATTCGTATTGGTGGAGGTGCCATTGGCATCATCACTTCCATTGGAATTTTTTCTACTCAGGTTTCTACGTTGTGTGGTATGACAGTGGTTGTTGGTGGTTCAGACCGCGCTATGGTCGCTGGGTGAGGTATAAGGTCCCACATTCGTATTATACCCTAAGATACCGGGCAAAACAACACGGTATCCATCTGCCTTCAAAACCGCCGCGCGAACTTAACATACCATATAAGCAAAATGAAATACGTAAACTTATGAAGCAGAAAGATCCTGAACTCTTTAAGCGCGTTGAGAAAGAGCACAAGAGCGGAAATCTCGAGAAGATGAGAAAGGAATATGTTGTAAAAACTGAGAAGAAGATCGCAGTAAAAAACCAAGAATACAAGAAGTACAACCATGATAAAAAGACACAATCGAAGACCAATGAGACCAAGAAGTCCTATAACTACCCTGCTAATAAGCGGATTGATGATAAATCGATGCAGAAATCAAACACCAAGTACACTACTGAGGAAAAACACGACTATAATAAGAAATCTCAGTCACATATAATAAAGCGACCAAAGAATGAATCCAAATCGAGCAGGAAAGCACCGCCGGCATATTACTATGATGATGAGAAGAAGACGAATAAAAAGCAGGGTAAAACAAAACGACCGAACCAGTATGATGAGAAGAAGACGAATAAGAAGCAGAGCAAAACAAAACGACCGAACCAGTATGACTATGAGGAAAGAGAGAAGACTTCACAAAAGCCAACTTACAAGAAATCCTCTCCCCAAGAAGAGAGCAGAAATTCATATGAGAAGAAAAACAAAGACTATCACAAACCAGGTACATATAACAAGAAGAGGTAATCATGTTGTTCACCGTACTTTTATCTTTATTCGCTATAAGCAGTCCGCCCGATATCGACATCTGGGTCAATAAAGAAGACGCTACCTACTACCCTAATGAAAAACTCACGGTCTTTTTTCAAGTTGACCAGGACTGTTATGTTGCTGTTTATGACATTGAGGTTGGGGGAAGTGCTAGCATGCTCTTCCCCCAGGAAGGCATGGATGGTTGGGTAGAGGCGGGTCGCGTGTACGAGCTACCACCAGCAGATGCCGATCATGATTATGTGATTGGAGGTGCTGAGGGTATTGAAACGATTATCGCAGTTGGGTCGATCGAGTGGCTACCTGACCTGGATGATAACGGTGTTGATGTGGTGCATCAGTCAGTCGAAATATATATTGAAGAACCTGAACCAGCTAAGCTGAGGATCATATCAACACCCAAACGGTGTCGGATTTACATAACTGAAGTAGCTTCTGGTAATGGCGTGTCTCTTGGTAAGACGCCGCGTACAATTGTTTTGAGGCCTGGTGAATACATCGTCAAGATAAAGAAATTAGGTTATAAAACTCTGGTCCGGAGAATCTGCCTTAACCCACATGATATGAGACGAGTATTCGTAAAATTGAGACCTTATTGACATGACAAATGATATGTTTATAATATAAGGAGAAAGAAATGAAGCGATATATTATTCTAGTTTTCCTTGCAGGTTTGCTCTTTGGTGTTAAACCAGTACCGCGCAATAACGGTGATGATAAAGATAAAAAAACGAAGACTGAGAAGGTTATAAAGACCAGTGATAAAACAGAGAAAAAAGAAAAAGATCGTTTTATTGACAACAATGCCAATGGTGTTAATGACCAGCGTGAAAAAGATCTACAGAAGATCAAACAGTTGAATTCAAAGCACAAGAACCTGCTTAAGAAAAACAATAGCAAGAAAAACACGGAAGTAAAAACTTCCAAAAAGAAATCGTCAAACAAATTGAAGAAAAAATAACTTGATGTAATCTATTCAGTAGCTGCTAAACGCAGTTTGCTGCGTTTAGCAGCGCAAGCCAAACCATTTCAGCATCAACTTAGGCGATGACAATAGAATTTTTTTTACAAGCTGCCGCATATCTATGTCATCAATGATTTTGCCGTCAAAGACCCTTTTGCCGATCTTAAAGACCTTATTCAATGCCTCATCATCCAAACGCCAGTACACGTTGCGCACCTTTAAATGGAATTTTATTTCATTTAGGATATTCTTCTTGATTTCAGCATAGTACGAATCTTTTTGACCTTTTATTCTGCGGACTGCATTTCGACCCGCAATAACCCCGGATTTTATGCCATTGGTGATGCCCGCACCACTCAAAGGATCGGATAAACGTGCCGCATCTCCAATGAGGTAAAAGTTCTCACCAGCGATGTGTTTAAAGATTGTTGATGGTACACCACCAAATGTTCTTTGTTTGATCACGCCATTTGGGAATTCCTTGTTTAACCATTGATCCAGAAGGTTTTTTGCGCTTTGCTTAGTTTTAATCGGCGATATACCAAGACCGACATTGGCTGAGGTTGCTGATTTTGGAAATATCCAAGCATAGCCGCCCGGTGCATACTGGTGACCAAATATCAAGCCGGCATATCTATTGTCCACTTCAATATTTTCAATCATGTATTCAGCACAGACCGCAATATTGGTTAAACCAAGTTTTGTATCAACACCCAACCAAGAACCGACTCGTGATGCAATACCATCAGCACCGATAATGAATTTGAATCCATACTCGATTTTTGTGCCCTGATCAACGATTACTTTGCTGTCTTGTATGCTAACTGCTTTGGCTGATGTTTTGACCAGGGCGCCACGGGCTTTTGCCATGTCAGCAAGCGCGGCATCGAACTTTGTTCGATCAAGCACCCAGCCGCATTTCGGGTATTCAACTTTGAATTCATCACCAAAAGGACCACGGATGATTGCTCCATCCAAATCCTGAGATATCCATTCGCGCTTAATGTCAAGATAGGGCTTGATCGTGGACCTGGAAATGCCCTCAGCGCAAATGACTGGTTTGCCAATTTGTGGATGTTCTTCAAGGAGGAGTACTGAAATGCCTTCATTGGCAGCTGTGTAAGCCGCGGCGCTGCCTGCAGGTCCTGCACCGACTATGATAAGATCAAATGTCTCCACGGCAAATCCCCTTTTTCCATTAATCCTTCAGGTATTTTTTGTTTTTTAGATTCTCAGGCATATATTCTTGGCTGACCTTGGTGTTTGGATAGTCGTGCGGATATTTGTAGTTTTTACCATAGCCAAGTTTCTTCATTAATCTGGTCGGCGCATTCCGGATATGCATGGGCACTGGTGCTGCCTGGGTTTCTAGTGCGTCTTGTTTTGCTGCTTCATATGCTAAATAGATTTCATTGCTCTTTGGCGCGCGGGCAAGATAAACCACACATTCAGCAAGTGCCAGGTCGCCTTCAGGGCGACCCATGAAGTGCACGGCATCCTTTACCGCGATCGCAACGACCAAGGCTTGGGGGTCTGCAGCGCCCACATCTTCGACTGCAAAACGAACGAGCCGGCGTGCAATGTACAGCGGATCTTCACCGGCTTCAAGCATACGAGCTAACCAGTACAGCCCAGCGTCTGCATTTGAACCCCTCAGTGATTTATGGAGAGCAGAAATGATATTATAGTGTTCTTCACCCTGCTTGTCGTATTTCAATGCCTTTTTCTGTACGATATCTTCTAAGGTTTTGAGGTCGATATTGTCTCGGTGAGAGGCGAGCGCGGATAATTCCAAGGCATTGAGGGCTACCCTTGCGTCACCATCTGATATATTGGCGATGAAATCCAGTCCGTCAGTTGTCAAGGTATGCTTTCCAGCAAGACCTTTTTCAGAATTCAGTGCCCGCTTTACGATCTTTCTAATGTCATCAAAGCTCAGAGGGTTAACCATGTAGACTTTGACACGCGATAGAAGACTTGAATTCAATTCAAATGATGGATTTTCAGTCGTCGCACCGATCAAGATAATCGAACCCTTTTCCACATATGGCAGAAAAGCATCCTGCTGAGCTTTGTTAAAGCGATGGATTTCATCGATGAAGACAATCGTTTCATGTCCGTACAGATGTTTTTGCTCTTCTGCCTTCTTCATGAACTTCTTTATTTCGGTTATACTGCTCATAGCGGCAGAGAACGAGATAAAATGAGCAGCGAATTGTTTTGCAAAAAGCCGGGCAATAGTCGTTTTACCACTACCTGGTGGTCCGAAAAAGACCATTGAAAAAAGTCGGTTTTTTTCGATCTGCTTTCTTATGGGACAGCCAGGTCCTAATAAGTGATCCTGACCAAGAACTTCCTCAAAACATACCGGTCTTATTCTGTCTGCAAGCGGTGATTTATCCATGTTCACTGGTTATTGCTGGAGTATCAGGTATAGATAAAAGAAAGGGATATTAAAGATCAATGAATCCATGCGATCCAGAAACCCACCATGACCCGGGAATACCTTGGAGGAATCTTTGAGGTTTACTTCACGCTTCATGCCAGATTCAAAAAGGTCGCCGATCGTCCCCATTACACCAATCCCTAAAGTTACTAATAATATATCTAAGTAATTAAATGAAGGAACCCAGAATTTGCTCAGTAGATACGTACAGGGAAGTAGTATAGGAAATGCAATCAATGTTCCTTCCCATGTTTTCTTAGGGCTTACCCTTTTTGATAGCGGATGTTTGCCGATTGCGCTACCAACAAGATAGGCAGAAGTATCATAGAGCCAGGTTAGAATAAGGGGCATGAGTGCTATGGTAAAGCCCATTTTCCTGAGTGGGATAAGGCTTGAGGGCAAGACCGATAAATAGATAATACCAAAAACCGTGGCCGCACTTTCAGCTAAGAAATTAGGTTTGTAGCGTGCGCCTGGAAAGCGCATTACTGATAGGAGACAGACAAAAAAGAAAAATATTGAAAACGGTAGAAGCAACGGCACTTCATAGTAAATAAGTAAAGGAATTGCGTATGCTGGCAAAAGCACAGCCAAAGTATGGGGATAGATATCTTTGCGGTGCCAGAATCTCAGGTACTCATTATTGGCAAAACTGATGAATACTAGTAATAAAAAGGGCAAAAATACCCGACCAAGATAGATAATGAGAAGAGTTACCGCGACCATGAAAAACCCGGTCAAAGTACGTTTCTTAAGATCACTTGATGCGGCCAAACAATCGCTCCCTTTTTTCAAAATCTTCTACTGCTTTAACAAATTCCTTTTTTCGGAAATCAGGCCAGAGCGTCTTTGTGAAGTAAACCTCGGTATAAGCAATTTGCCACAATAAGAAATTCGAAATCCGCTCTCTGTTTTCCGCGCCGGTTCTTATTAGAAGCTCGGGATCTGGTAACTCTGGGTCATAGAGGAATTTGGTGAAATTCTCCTCTTTGAAATTTTCAAGGTCTATTTTTTGATCACGGTCTTGTTTCACTATTTTCTTGACCGCATCCAGGATCTCACTACGTCCACTATAACTCAAACAGAGAGTCATAACGAGTCTTTTGTTATTTTTGGTTTTTTCGATGGCTTCTTCCATAGCCTTTCTAGGTTTTGGGTAAAGCGTGTCGAGTCTGCCAATGGCATTGATCTTTACGTCATTTTTATGGAGTTCATCAGTTTCCTTCCGAATCATTTCTTCGAGCATTTCCATGAGAGTGTTTACTTCTTTTTCTGGTCTTTGCCAGTTTTCAGTTGAAAAGGTATAGAGTGTCAAAAACTTGATACCAAGATCCTTAGCTGCGTTGACAGTGGCTCGAACAGAATCGACACCCTGGCGATGACCAATGACCCGCGGTAAACCGCGGTTTTTTGCCCATCGGCCATTCCCATCCATGATTATTGCCACATGCTTTATCCTCGACATGCCATATTATATCTTAAAAGATAAGCTAGTCAACAACTCACGAAGAGCTCTGAAAGTACTTTTTCAAGGTCCTTTCACAAAACCCTTGACAAAGCTTGCTTCTTTGATATAATAATATGATGATAGATTTCACCGATATTGTATTAGTTTCGAAAAAACACAACTTTTTACGTATTTTCAAGTTGCCGAAACATTCATTCATCGTCACATGTGTGATCTTATTCGGTATCATTGCTTCGACGGTTTTTCTTTCTTCATACAATGCACGGGAGATATTCGTTGCGATGAGCGCGCGGAAGAGCGAATGTGAAAACGAGTCGTTGATCAACAGATTGGATTCCTTGAATAATCTGGTTGCTTTAACACACCGGGATTTTGACCGGCATATTGAACAGGATAATCGAGAAAGAACTTATTGGCAAATGGTGTTTGTCCATCCTGATGTCTGGTCGATGGGTATTGGAGGATCCGATGCGAAAGCTCCAGAAAAAGCGCTTTCCGACCGTGCTAATGGTATCTTGAACCAATTGTATGAATCGCTTGATGTGCTGAAAGGGAAATGCGAACTTAGAGAAACAAGTCTAAATGACATCATTCAGAAGATGGAAAGTAAAGTATATCTCTGGTCACACATACCCTCGATTAACCCCGTACCTGGTCGTCGTCTCGGTTCAGGTTTTGGCTATCGTGTTGACCCGATCAATAAGAAGATGATCAAGATGCACTGGGGTTTAGATATCGGAGCGCCCCGCGGTACCGACATCCTTGCGTCGGCTGATGGTGTTGTTTCCTATACAGGCTGGAATCGCGGTTATGGCTTGTGTTTGGATATTGATCATGGCTTTGGTTTTAAGACACGGTATGCTCACTGCAACTGCATCCTTGTCAAGAAAGGCGATTTTGTAAAGCGGAGTCAGGTTATTGCCACAATCGGTGACACTGGGAGAACTACCTGTCCTCATCTCCACTACGAAGTCCACGTTTCCGGAGTGAAGGTTGATCCCAAACCTTATATTGACCTATCTAATGTAGTTGTTGATTAACATAAAAAAAACAAGAATCCTCATAACATTCCTGCTTAGTGCAGGCATTTTTTTTGCCGGCTCGTTATCGGTTATTGCGGTTGGTGATATAATGATGGGTAGTGATTACCCATCGAAAAACCTTCCATCTAACCAAGGCAGAGATCTATTCACGAAAATCGATTCAACGCTCATGGGTGCTGATCTGACCTTGGGTAATTTGGAAGGAACTTTGTTGACCGGCGGTGTATGTACGAAAAAAATCCAAAAGGGACGGTGTTATGCTTTCCGGACACCCCCTGACTGGGCAGAGAATTTGTTGAATGCAGGATTTGATTTCATGAATCTTGCCAATAACCACATGAATGATTTTGGTGCTGGAGGCATAAAGGCTACGAAGAAGGCACTGAGTGATGTCGGGCTAACTTATGGCGGTGCCTATAGCGAGGTCGGTCAGTTTGAGATCAACGGAAATAAAGTGGCGATTGTTTCGTTCTCAACGTCACCGAATACTAATTCAATATTCGAGATACCAAAGGCCCAGCGTATCGTTGCTGAGCAGGCAAAGCTCAATGACATAATCATTGTTTCCTTCCACGCTGGTGGCGAGGGTTTGAAATTTCTCCACACCCGAGATACGTTTGAATATTTTATGGGTTGGCCAAGGGGCAATGTTGTTAAGTTCTCCAGGGCAGTAGTGGACAGTGGGGCGGATTTTGTCTGGGGGCACGGTCCGCATGTGCCTCGAGCAATGGAAATATACAATGATAGATTGATCGCCTATAGCCTTGGTAATTTTTTTACATGGGG
>JAUWGT010000150.1 GCA_030606265.1 Candidatus Stahliibacteriota bacterium
ACACGCTCTGGTATGTGCGACGTGTCAATCCTGTTCAAGTTAAGTAAACCTTTGCAATTAAGTTCAATTTGGTTATCTTTGCGATCGAGGAATCTCGCACCAAGAATAGACAAAGCACCAACCCCGCAGTCAATTGTTGCGCTATCACCAATGCCCAGGATTATCTTACGATAGCTATTATTTACTGCATCTAAAATAAGCTCTCCAACCCCTTTGGTTGTCGTAATAAGCGGATTGCGTTCTTTTTTGGGTATCAACCTCAAACCGGCAGCTTCAGCGAGTTCAACAATCGCAACCCGTTGTCTGGGAACTATCCCATAGGTCGCGGTAACCATATTATTGGTCGGTCCAGTGACTTTCAGGCTTACGAATTCTCCGTCAAGAGCCTTGGTCATTATGTACGACGTGCCCGTACCGCCATCAGCCAAAGGCAATTCAGTTATTTTGAATTTTCTCGAAACCTTTCTTAGTCCCTTTGCAATGTGGTGTGCAACTTCTATTGAATTAAGCGATTCCTTAAAACTGTTTGGCGCAACAAGAACTTTCATTATATCCCGGAGTACATTAGCTTGCTAATGCCACTCTTCATATATCTCCGGATTAACCACATTAGGTGCTCTTCCCTTTTGTACAAGCACGGCTATTACATTTTCCGCAACCATCAAAGCCATTTTCGTTCTTGTCTCAATTGACGCGGAACCGATATGCGGCACGAGTACTGTATTAGGCATTTCAATGAGCTCTTTTTCAACCTCTGGTTCATTCTCAAAAACATCCAAGGCACAACCGGCAATCATTCTCTCTTTTAGTACCCTAACAAGTGCCTTTTCATCAACAATCGGACCTCTTGCTGTGTTAATTATATATGCAGTTTTTTTCATCAGAGAAAATTCTTTTTCAGAAATTAAATGATGGGTTGATTCTACAAGTAGTGTATGGATAGTAACGAAATCTGATTCCTTTAATAAATCGTCTATACTTCTATACTCAGCACTGTATTTTTTTTCAATATCATGAGATAATTTAACTGGCTCATAATAGATTATTTTCATATGAAAACCTTTTGCACGCTGTGCTACTGCTCGCCCTATCCTACCAAATCCGATTATACCCAATGTTCTGTTATAAACATCATTGCCCAACATAAGCATTGGTGCCCAGCCTTTGAACTTACCTTCTCTTAAATATCTATCTGCCTCTACAATTCTTCGTGCAGCAGAAAGAATCAAGGCAAAAGTGAGATCTGCAGTAGTCTCTGTTAAAACACCAGGTGTATTGGTTATTGGAATCTTCCTTTTTGTCGCTGCTTGAACATCGATATTATTATAACCCACCGCATAATTGGCAATTATTTTCAAATGCTTTGCAGCGTCAATAACTTCGGCATCTACCTTATCATTCAATAAGCAGATCAACCCATCTTTATCTTTGATTCCCGTTATCATATCTTGTCTGGACATTGAAACATCTAAAGGGTTGATAAACAAATCAACGTGCCTTTCAAGTAATTCGATGCCTGGTTGCGGCAACCGACGGGTTAAAAGGACTTTTGGTCGCAGAGCCATATAAGATTAAATCTATATTTCGTTAAAATTCAAGAGGAAAATCTACCCCTTATTACACCGAACATATAATACTTTGGTTTTCCTCCCCTTCGATGAAGGTGTCATCATCCGGTTTAACCGGATGATCCAGAAATTTGGACTGCCCGATAAATCCCGCAATTCTATTTATAAAATCTTAATACGAAGCGGGATAAATCGGGCGACTACAATTGATTGAATCATTCTTAAAGAAGGGAGAGGGATAGACCTGTCCTGTTAGTACTGAGTGTTATCGAAGTGAGTGAAATCGAAGGGGTGAGGGTTTCCTAAAATGTCTAGTAAACAATCTGTCCAAGTTTCTGATATAACTGTTCTACGGTAATGATAAATTGAACAATTGACTAAAAGGTGTTCTGAAAATCTTCCTTGCAGCCTTATGTAAATCTTCTGCACCAAGGCAGATATCCATTGCTTTCCCAGTAATGTGATAAGTGTATTTTCTCTTACCTGCTACTACAAATACACTAATATCTTTACCCCGACTTTTTTCAACCATCATATTTCCTTTACCCAGTGTGGCAAAAGTCGAACATTGTAGTCCATCAATAATGCATGTGAATGGTTTCTTTGGTTTGACTTTGACTTTGATAATAATATCCATGATGCCTTTGAGTTTATGTTTTTTGTCAATATATTTACCAAGCTTATATCCCAAGGCGAGGAACGGACCATTGTGTCCATGGAATCTGATAGTTTCCTGATACGTCAAAATACTAGGTCTTTGAAACTTCATACTTTTTGACTCTCCTTTTTGGTGACAAAACTAAGCAAAGACCAAAAATCACACTTGAAGCAATTATTATTACAGCACCGGACGGTACATTGAAAATATAAGAAAAGAAAAGACCGAGCAGGCAGGAACCGATGGCGAAGCAGATTGAAAGAACATACATTGTTTTGAGTTTGTAAGTGAGCTGATATGCGGCTGATGGCGGATTGACAATGAGACTGAAAATCAAGAGGCCTCCGATTATGTTAAGGTTGATGGTCACAGTCGCACCGCAGAGAAAAAGAAGGCAGTAAAATAGAATGGTCTCAGGGAGACCAATTGCACGTGCGAGCTCTCGGTTAAAGAGGACAGCCTGTATTTCCTTGTACAATAAAAGAAGAAATGCTATAACAACAAGTGTAATAATGAATAAGTAGAATATATCCTGCGCAGAAATGATTAATATATTACCCCAGATGAAATTGAGTGCCTCAGTCTTCGGCCCTTTTATCATTCCCATACCCAGGAAAGCGATGCCGAGAACAAAAGAAAAAATGATGCCTATAGAAATATTCGGGTCAACATCTCCCCGATCTGCAATCGGTCCGATCAATGCAGTCGATGCGAGACAAAAAATAATTGCCGTAAGCAAAGGGTTGACATGGAGTAATAGACCGAATATCGCACCAGCAAACGCAGCATGTGACATCGCAACGCCAACAAATGGTATGCGCATCATGACTACCCACACTCCAACGATCCCACAGATTGCACCACCGAGTATTGAAGCGACCAGGGCACGTTGTATGAAGTGATATTGTAGGATTTCGAACATCCTATTTGCCTCTAGCCATTTTTGGCGGTTCTATTTTGAAATCGTAGACCCCAGAAAGAAGCTTCTTAGTAAAGACTTCATTGATTCTGCCAGAACCGACTATATGACCATTCTTTAACAACAATGCATTTGTACAGAAATTTGGTAAATGATTCAACAGATGAGTAACGAACATTATCGTCAATTTCTCCTGTGAATAAATACGCTCAATCAATTTCGTGATTTCACATTGAGCGCGGGGATCGAGATTTGCAGTCGGTTCATCAAGTAGCAATATCCTCGGTTCTTGAGCTAAAGCTCGGGCAATAGACACTTTCTGTTTCTCGCCGCCTGACAAATGCCCGATCGGCTTTTCAAGCAGGTGACCAATATTAACAAGCTCACATATATTATCGACTACAGCATGATCTCTCTCACGTGGATAACGGAATAGTCCTATCTTACCGTAACGCCCCATCATGACTATATCATATACTGATATGGGCATCCGCGGGTCAATGTCCATTTGCTGTGGCACATATCCGATTTCCTTGCGGAACCTGTTTATGTTTAGCGCGTTGACTGGAGTACCAAATATCTTCACGGTGCCGCTCTGCAGCTTACCTAAACCATTGATAAGTGTGAGTAGAGTCGTCTTCCCGGCTCCATTCGGTCCAACAACGGCGGTTAAACTCCCTGCGCTGATACTGAGCGAGATATTCTTGAGCGCAATGTGCTCGCGGTATGACACTGTTGCATTATAAATTTCGATTTCCCAAATCACTGTAAGGCCTGTACAACACTTGAAAAATTCTGAGCAAGTGCCTCAGGATATGAATTCCCAAGTGGGAAATTTGTCAAGGTTATATGCTTAACATTTGCTTCCTTGGCAATAGCTAACCCTACTTCAGATCCGCTCTGGAGATTATCAACAACGAGTCTGACTTGTTCGCGCTTTGCCTGCTTAATCGCTTCAGCCATCATCCCTGGGGTTAATTCCTCAGCTCGTCGGTAAGTAAGAACAATATCCAAACCTAACCATTGCAGAAATTCAGCCTGTAGTTCGGAACATACGATTTTGATCCCTTTGATGTCCTTTGATCTGTCGGTAATGTCTTTGACAATTGAATCAATCGCCGACGTGTATGAAGCAAAATTTTTGGTGTAAACGGTGCGATATTGTTGGTCTAAAGAACACAGAAGCGATGTTACATGTTCGGCTGCCTTTTTATGATTATCTGGAACCATAAGATTTCCTTGAACGCCGATTATACGCAATGCTGGTTTATTATCGACTGCAGCGAGTAACTTTCCAGTCCACTTTTCCCATCCGTGACTGAGCAGGATCCTTGAACCGCTGAGCTCCTTCACATTCTCTGCCTTCAAATCAAAGTGCCCCGGGCACATACCTGCCGGGACAATCGTTGAAACATCGATCTCTTCTTTACCAATTGCCTTGACTAATGTCCCAAGTAAAGAGGTTGTGGTTGTTACTTTAATTTTATCAGTCGAAGATTGCTCGCAATGAACATGTATCACCAGACTAAAAACAAGTAGAGCAAATAGAACTACGTTCTTAACTTGTCGAATAGACAATAATCCTCCTTTCACCCCCTCCTATATCGTTCGACTGAGCTCACGTCGAAGTCCTCCCCCTTCAAGGGGGAGGGTAAGGGTGGGGGTCTCTAGAACTTGTAACTAAGTCCAACTGTATAATTGCGTTCGGTCATCTTGTACAATCCGGCAGAACCACCTGGTAAATCGGCATATATATCATAGTTGCGGTCAAGGACATTGTCTACAGCGACAAATGGTTTAAGACCAAACCACAGTGTATAGCTAATCTTGGAGTTTATTACAAAATAATCATCAATCGGACTCTGCGAACTGTCGGCAGCAAAATAATCAAAGACGTATTGACCATTAAGTCCGATGCCTAAAGACGCGTAAGTAAATCCCAGGTTTAGGTCAGTTTTGTTCTTTGGTCTACCAGTGGTTTTTTCTCCTGGATCAAGGTATGAATGGTAAATACGTGCCGTAACAATATCTTGATACTGCGCGACGATACCAACCTCAATAC
>JAUWGT010000033.1 GCA_030606265.1 Candidatus Stahliibacteriota bacterium
TAAATGCCAGATGTGCCATATCTGGAAACACCCGACCAAATGTGATGAAGAATTCAAAGCTGACCTGCTCAGTAAGTTACCTCAGCTTAATTTTGCAAACATAACCGGCGGCGAGCCGTTTTTGCGGGATGATATTGAAGAAATTGTAAACATCCTGAAGAAAAAGGCAAAAAGAATCGTTGTAAGCACTAATGGATTTCTCACCGAGAAAATTATCGATCTGGCACAGAGAAACAGGGATATCGGCGTGAGGATAAGCATTGAGGGATTGCCGCAGATAAATGATGAGTTGAGAGGTCAAGAACACGGTTTTGACCATGGTTTGAGAACATTATTAGAACTTCAACGTATTGGTTTGAAAGACATCGGCTTCGGTATTACAGTATCAGACCGAAATGCTCAGGATATGCTCGAGCTCTATCAACTTGCTAAGGCAATGCGCGTTGAATTCGCGACGGCAGTTGTCCATAATTCTTATTATTTTCATAAGCATGATAATGAGATTTCAAATAGGCAAGCAGTTATTGCGTGTTTTGTAGAGTTGATAAATGAACTCTTAAAGACCAGCCGGATGAAGAATTGGTTCCGGGCGTATTTTAATTATGGTTTGATAAATTATATTAACGGCAAGCCGAGACTCCTTGGCTGCGGGGCTGGGACCGACATGTTTTTTCTTGACCCATTTGGCGAGATAAGACCGTGTAATGGTATGGACAGTGGAACTCTGGAAAACAGTATGGGAAATTTGAAAGAACAATCATTCGATGAAATCTGGACGGGTGCAAAAGCTCAAAAAATCAGAGAGAGCCTGCAGAAATGCTCCAAGAACTGCTGGATGATTGGTACTGCATCGCCGGCAATGAAGAAGAATATGATTACACCGATTTTGTGGGTTATAAGAAATAAAACAAGAAATCTGCTTGGCAAGCGATTTTCTCTAATATGAGAGTTTTTGTCTTAGGCACAAGAGGCTTTCCTGATATTCAGGGTGGTATTGAGAAACACTGCGAAAAAATTTACCCTCGTTTGGTAAAACTCGGCTGCCACATTACAGTGCTGACAAGGACTCCATACATACCCAGGAACAGACGTATTCTAGAAAACCAAGGGGTTAGATTTATTCATGTATGGACCCCGCGCAGCAAGTACGTGGAAGCAATAATTCATACATTTCTTGGTATTATTGTCGCCCGTATTAAATCACCGAACATTGTCCACTTTCACGCGGTGGGGCCTTCTTTGTTTATACCATTGGCTAAGCTTCTGGGGCTGAGGGTTGTTATGACGCATCATGGTCCTGACTATCTCAGAGTAAAATGGGGTTGGTTTGCCAAATTCATATTGAGGTTAGGTGAGTTTCTGGGGGTGACTTTTGCAGATCATATTATTGCGGTTTCCAAGACGATCAAAGCCTTGCTTAAACATAAATACCGGATTGGACGGATTGAATACATACCTAATGGCGTTGACATACCAGAGAGGTCAACAAATAGCAAGATGCTCGCCAAATTCGACCTCAAACCGCAGAAATTTATCTTTACAGCCTGCCGTTTTGTACCGGAAAAGGGGCTCCATGATCTTATCACGGCGTACTCAAAGCTCACTAATCCCGGGTTTAAGCTGGTGATCGCTGGCGACGCTGATCACGAAACAGCTTATAGTAGAAAAATCAAAGAATTTGCAGCCCAGAATAAGGATGTGGTTATGACTGGTTTCTTGAACCGAACGCAACTGTCTGAATTCTATACCAATGCCAAGTTATTTATCTTACCCTCCTATTACGAGGGTCTGCCCATTACTTTATTAGAAGCGATGAGTTATGACATTCCAGTGTTGGTAAGTGATATCCCGGCAACGCGTGAGATTCCATTGCCTGAATACCGGTATTTTTCAGCAAGTGATACTGTCCTTTTGGCAAAAAAAATTAGTGAACTATTTAACCATCCACTTTCAAAAAAGGAAGTTGCGGCAAACAGAAAGACGATTTCCAAAAATTACAACTGGCTGATAATCGCACAGAAAACATGTGCTGTCTATCGTCAGGTTCTGGGTTTGTAATTTCTACACCGAATATATTGACACCAATACAAATTTTATTATAATCTAATATTGAAAATAGTGTATCTTAAATGATATATTAACCTAGGGATTTAATATATTATCCTAGGCGGGGGTTAGATGAAGGTTCCTTATCTGGATTTGAAACGGCAATATGTGACTATAAAAGACGAAATAAATAATGCTATTCAAAGCACGATTGATAGTTGTGCGTTTGTCGCCGGTGACAAGGTTAAGAAATTTGAAGAGAATTTCGCAGCCTATTGCGGGACAAAATACGCGATCGGTGTTTCTTGTGGTACCAGTGCGCTCTATGTTGCGTTAAGGACCCTGGCTATCGGAAAAGGCGATATTGTCGTTACCGTTCCCTATACCTTTATCGCTACAGTTGAGGCGATTACCATGACCGGCGCAAGACCGGTTTTCATCGATATCGAAAAAGACTCGTACAATATTTCGATTGCAAAGTTGATACAATACATAGAGAAATCGTGCACACGGAATGCTTCTGATAATACGCTTGTAGATAAGCAGACCGGTCTTAGGGTACGTGCGATTATCCCGGTTCACCTGTACGGTCAGATGTCAGATATGGATGAGATCATGGCAATCGCCCAGGAATATAACTTATTAGTTCTTGAAGACGCTGCCCAGGCTCACGGTGCGGTGTACAAGAATCAAAAGGCGGGTACTATTGGTAAGATAGGTATTTTTTCATTTTATCCCAGCAAAAACCTTGGTGCGTTCGGACAAGGCGGTGCGGTATTGACCAGTGATGAGCGAATTGCTGAGAGAACCAGACAATTCATCAATCACGGTCAAACTGGTAAGTATGCCCATGCATTCGAGGGTTGGAATTTCAAGATGGATGGTTTCCAAGCAGCGATACTCGATACAAAACTGAAACATCTTGATGCATGGAATCAAGCTCGTCAGAAAAATGCTGAGCAATATCGGGGTTTATTGTCTGGGCTAGATGGAATAGTATTGCCGGCTAATATGCCTGACCGTGATCATGTATACCACTTATTCGTGATCCGGGTTGAGGACCGACCTTCACTCCAGGGATATCTAGAACAGCAGGGTATTGGTTTTACAATCGCATATCCTGTCCCCTTACATATGCAGGGCGCTTATAAGCATCTGGGCTATGCGCAAGGAGATTTCCCTAATGCTGAAAAATGCGCAGAGGGTGTTATTGCACTACCGATTTTCCCTGAGTTAACTGAGAAAGAAATAACGCAGGTCGGCGCGACCATAAAAGCGTGGGTTCAGTCAACGAAATGAAATTTAGCCACAGAATATTCTTTATACTAACAGACTTCATTATTATTATAGGTGCTTACACCTTAGCATTACTTTTACGATTTAGAGGTTTGATTGATGTCGTTAATAAGCAATGGTCAACCCTTATTTTTTTGGTGATTCTAATACCTTCCCTACTCTATATTTTTGATCTATATAATCACTTCATATACGTACAGAGATTACGTGTATTTTTTAGAATTGTCAGGGCATGGTTGGTTTCTCTTGTGATCTATGTCCTTCTTGGCTTCTTGACAAAATTCTTCTTTCTAATAGAGAGTCGCGCTTTTATAATCTTATTTTTTGGAATTTCTTTAAGTCTCTTCTTTACATTGAGAGTGGTATGCTTTAAAAAGGTTTTGGAGTCTTATTTTTCTAGTGGCAAGAGAAGGTTGACCTACAAATATATTGGACCGATTGATAAATTCAAAGAACTCAGGAAGAACTTCAATAAGAATGTAGCAACAGGTTTAGCATTTGTTAGTTGTGACAAGAACAAAGAACCTCCTACAGATTGCAGAGGAACTTTCCTCTACAGCCAGGCAATAAGTTATGACCGACTCTATCAGGAAATAAAAGCCAATCTTGTATCGGGTCAAACCCTGCACGTTGCGTCTCAGCTTTTCAATAACCTTAAATTGGGTTGGGAGTGGTGCAGGATTGACGCGATGCCTGTATACGGATTCCGTCAAAGGAAATACCAGTTTTGCCGGGATTGCCTGAGAAGGTGCCTTGATATTATCGGCGCGATCATTGGTTTGATCGTGCTTTCTCCGTTTTTCATAATTACGGCAATCGCCATTAAATTAGATTCACCAGGTCCGGTCATTTATAAACAAAAGCGATGTGGCAAAGACGGCAAGGAGTTTGTGTTTTTCAAATTCCGGTCTATGTATCATGGGGATGGCAAAGAACCTGAACTAGATCCTGACGACAATGACTATATCAATCGAGGAATACCAAAAGAAGAAACCTTGAGGGATCAGAGAATTACTGATGTTGGTAGGATATTGCGCAAGACTTCTATTGATGAATGGCCTCAGTTTATGAATGTCCTTAAGGGTGATATGAGTCTTATTGGGCCAAGACCGCATCGACCCCATGAAGTCAAGTGCTATCATGACTGGCATAAGGATAGACTAAGCATAAAACAGGGTTTGACCGGACTCTGGCAAATTCATGGCCGCGGTGAGATGCCCTGCGATAAATCCATATTCCTTGATCTCGTCTATGTCACTAACCGTTCACTGTCACTTGACCTAAGACTGCTTTTCAATACAATACCCGCGGTTATCCTTGGCAAAGGAGCGTACTAGATTGGGGATTGTAGATTTAAGATTTCAGATTGAAGACTTAAGATTATGATTCTTTTATTTCTACTCTCTGTTTATCTACCTATTGATTCGTGGCAGAATGAATTGGTGGAGGAGATGCAGGTAAGGGGTGTTCACTTCACTCGTTTCCCCAGTGTGCGTCCCTATGACATCGCAGAAATCGAGTTTGCTGACGGTCATTTCCTAAGCGACAGATTATGGCTGCCTAATTTTTCTGGTAAGGCGTATTACGATACGATCACTGCGCTGCGTCTGAAACCCTCAGTTTACTACGACTGGTCAGGTTTTTCAATATGCGTCCAGCCGGTTGTTAAATTTGGCGATGACAGCCTACCGCCAGACAAGGTTTTTGCGGATTTATTCTCAGCTGATTATGAAAGGGCATATGTTAAGTACCAAAGCGAACACGCCGGTGTTTTTATAGGCCGAGAGCGCTTTGCGATCGGTCCTTCACCGCGTTATAATTTACTGCTCTCTGGTTATTCTGCACCGATGGACTGGCTTCATTTTTCTTTACAGTCAAGGAAATTCAAATTTTCTTACTATCTAAGTCGGTTAGATAATATGTACACCAAACGCCTTGAATATGTAGGAGATACAATTGTCGAATACATAGATGCAACGCGCTATCTATCAATCAGACGTCTCGATTTTTCTCCTACTGAATGGCTAAATGTAAGTTTTACTGAGGGTGCAACCTTTGGTGGTAAAGATCATATTTTAGGAATCTATGATTTTAATCCAGTTATTCTTCTTCATGCATATCAATATAATCGGGACAACGACGCGAACATATTTTTCCATCTTGACGCGAAGATATTTCTAAAGAACTTCTGTTTTTATGGCGCATTATTGGTTGATGACTATCAACTGGAATCCGATCCTAACAATGAGCCTAATCATTTAGGTGTAAATATGGGATTCGAGTGTGCTGATCCATTCAGCGTATCAAATATTTTCTGGATGATTGAATATACTGCGGTTACCAGGTATACCTATTGCCACTTTGTGCCGTATCAGCGCTATCAATATCTTGATACACCGATTGGATCTCCTTTTGGTCCTGGTTATGATGAAGTGTATACGAAGTTCTCTTATCATCTAAATCCCAAAATCGATCTATATTCTCAGATGTCATATTTTAGAAAAGGTGAGGCGGCTATCAAAGCACTATGGCCTATACCTGAGTACCCGCGCGTGCCCGGGACTCTTTTCCCGGAAGAAAATTTCCTTTTTGGCACAATACAAGAGTCAGTCGAAATTGGCTTCGGTCTGCGGTTTTTCCATCATCATTCAATTGTCTCTGATTTCTATATAGGCTATTTGCAGTGTAAGAATTATCAAAATAGAATCAATGAGACAAAGAAAATACCGGTTTTTAGACTCACAATTGATATATTAAATCTATTCAATTTATAAATGCCCCGCCACAATACAATCTGGGACTACATTTTTCTTACCAGGCCTATATTACTCATTCCTTTATGGACCTTTCTTCTCCTTGGTTATTACAGAGCCGGGGGCGAGAGATTTTCAATTAGTCAAGATTTTCTGTTTGTATTTTTGGTTTATACGTTACTTATCTCAGCAGTTTATATACTGAATCAGATTTTGGATATCACATCAGATGTTATCAATAAAAAACACTTGCTATTAGCCGAGGGGGTTGTATCCGTAAAGAATGGGTACATTGAATGTACTATTCTGCTCGCTGTGGCAATACTTTTGATGCTCTGTTTACCTTTCTATTGTATTGTTTTTCTTCTATTCTCTCTGTTATTCGGTATTCTGTATTCAGTGCCGCCTTTCAGATTCAAGGACAAACCAATCATAGATTTTGTTATTAACGCAATTGGTTACGGATTTCTTGGTTTTTCGTTAGGGTGGTTAAGCCAGAAACCATTTTCTTATCAAACTATTCTCTATTCTCTGCCTTATGTATTTGCAGTTGGTGCCATTTTTGTTAATACTACAATTCTCGATATTGAGGGTGATAGAAAAGTTGGCAGTAGGACAACGGGGATTTTCTTGGGTCAAGATAATGCGCTTAAGTTGGGCACAGTTCTTATCATTTTATGTGTAATCATATCGGTAATTGTACAAGATTGGATATGCTTTTTCCCTTCTATTATTGCTTTGCCGATATTCATCTATGCAGCACTAAAAAAGGATGTTAGATCTATTTTCCTCTCAATCGGCATAGGCGGTCCGTTACTCATACTAATTACTGGAGTACTGTTTCCTTATTTCTTAGTTCTTTTTCTCGTGGTAGTTATATTTCTACGCCTTTATTATAAGAAGCAATTCGGCATCAGCTATCCAAGTCTAAAATTAAACCCGTAACACAAAAATGTTATACCATATACATTTAGCATACTTCGTTAGTAGCATTTATCAAAGACTTATGTCGGAGGAACAACATGAAGGAATCTTCTAAAAATAATACAAGAACGAACAAGTTATTTTACACAATGACAGGGTTTGTGCCACAAAAAATCCTGTCTGCATTGTTCATTGACACACGACCTCGAGTATATGAAGCACTCGATGCGGTACTTCTCTTTGCCGACATCTCAGGTTTCACTGCGCTGACCGAAAAGATCGCTACGATGGGTAAGGAAGGGTCTGAAGAAGTAACCAAAATCATCAATCAGTTCTTTGAGCCGCTCATTAACATCATCAATAAATGGGGTGGTGATATATACCGTTTTGGCGGGGGGATGCTATTCTATCTTTTTTTCCGTGTGGCGAAGGAAGGCTACCGGCCGCTACCCGGGCAGTGAGTGCGGCGCGCGAAGCGATTGCATTTGTCAAAGAACATAAAACAACCAAGACACAGGTCGGCGTTTTCAAAATCAACATGCACATAGGTATTACAGAAGGCACGGTATTCTTCAAAGATTTGAAGAGCGATTTCTTTTTGGCCGGCAGAGTAGCCAATACCTTGATGGAAATCGCCGACAAAGCGTCGGCTGGTGAGATTATTGTTGATGCAGCGACAAGGAAAGATGCTGAGGGGTTTCGATTTAGATCGCTCAAGAAAGGAATATGGAGATATCAAGGTTTGACCAAGAGGGTTCGTGGAATTTCACTGCCTGGGAAAACGGTTGTGGGGGGTGGTATGCCAGCGCAAATTATTAGCCAAAAACTTGATCAACTGAGGGCATATGTTCCTGATTGGTTATACAAGCGTATTGAAATGAAACCCTCATTTGACCAGCGCGATGGTGAACATCGAAGGGCGACAGTCATTTTTCTGCATTTTTCAGGCATCCCCTATGAGCGGGATCCGCGCCGGGCAGCGATTATGCTTCGCGACTTCTACAGTATTCTGAAACACGAGATTGAGAACTATGGTGGCTGGCTCAATAAAATCGATGTATATACTGACAGCGCCCGTGTGCTTGTGGTTTTTGGCTTTCCGAGGACTTTTGGAGATGACGAGATGAGAGCGGTACTTTTTGCTCGTGAAATATTGAACAGCACTGCGTGTGAGGCGATAAACTTGAGGATGGGTAATTCATGCTGGTCTCATTTTTGCAGCGCCAGTAGGCACTGCATTGAGGCGTGAATATACGGTGATGGGTGATGCGGTAAATCTTGCGGCGCGGCTTGCAGCTAAGGCTGATGACAGAACTCTTATAGTCAGTGAGGCAGTATTCAATAAGACATTTGCTCAGTTCGAATATGAGTCGCTCGGCAAGAAATCTTATAAGGGTAAGAAAGAAGCGATTTTTTCTTATCGATTTCTTGGGAAACGTCGGGTTGAACGCACCACGCTGGCGAAATGGATAACTGAAAGTCAGAAACTGGTCGGTAGGGAAAAAGAATTGACCAAATTCAGGAGGATAGCCGAACTAGTAAAGAAGTTGAAGGGACAGGTCATCGGTATCCGCGGTGAAGCAGGGATGGGGAAGTCGCGCCTTACCCAGGAATTTATTAAACTCCTAAAAGATTCTGGGTTTCATATTCTGCTCGGCAGCTGTATTTCCTATGGCAAAACACTTTCCTACCACCCATTTATCGATATTCTGTTGAGCTTCTTTGGCATTGCACCAGAGGACAAACTTGCGGTAAGAAAAAAGAAAATCAGAGCTAAAGTGAAGAGCCTCGATGAAAAACTCATTAATTGGCTTCCGGTTATTGGTGAAGTACTCGGCGCACCATTTTCTGAAACTAAACTGACGAAATTCCTCGATGCCAAAATCAGAAAGCAAAAATTCTTCGATATTGTTTTTGACATTGTCAAACACATGGCAAAACGTGGGCCTCTTTGTTTGGTTATTGAAGACATGCACTGGATCGATTCAGTATCCATGGAACTCGTTAATTATATCGCGAGAAATATACAGAGCAAGAAAATCTTCATTCTTCTGGTTTTTCGACCGGTGGGAGTAAAGGAAGAGTTCATGGAAAAAGACTATTACAGCACAATAACAGTCAAGGAATTGAACCAGAAGGAAGCTGCACAACTTGCTGGCAATTTGCTCAATATACGAGCGCTACCGGATGATTTCAAGAAGACGGTCATAATGCAGTCACAAGGGAACCCTTTCTATATTGAAGAGATTGTAAAGTCGTTTATTGAACAGGGAATTGTGCAAGAGGACAGAAAAGGGAAGTGGAAATTTGCTGGCGATATCAAACACATTAGACTACCTGATACAGTAGAAGGGATCATATTGACCAGAATCGATCGTCTGGATATTGCGGAAAAAGATGTGCTTCAAACGGCGTCGGTTCTGGGTAGAGCATTCGATGAATTCCTTATTACTGCGATATATCCTGATAAGAAGTTGCTCCGGCGCGCTCTTGGTAGTCTCAGAAAGCTCGATCTTATTCGTTTCGAAAAAACACGGGGTAAGGCGAAGTATTTGTTCAAACACATTCTTACTCAAGAAGTTAGCTATGGTACACTTTCGTTTGTCAAAAAGAGGGAACTCCATAGGGATATCGGTGTTTTCATCGAGGAGGAGCTGAAAGACAGACGCGAGGAATTCCTTGGTCTTTTGTCGCATCACTTTTATCACGGCAAGGATTATAATAAGTCACTGTTGTATTCTGTGGAAGCTGGTGAAAAAGCGAAAAAAGTATATGCTAATGAAGAGGCGATAGAATTCTTCACGCGTGCTATTGAATCGTACGAGAAGTTAGAATCCGGGAAGGTATAAACCAGTACCGAGCTGTCTTATGTAAGCCTTGGTCTCGTTATGACATCAAGTAACCAATATTTGCTATTTAGATCATTAGTATCAAGGGCTGAGATATACAGTCTTATTGGTGCAAGTCAGAAGGCACTAAAAGACGCGCACACAGCACTTGAGTTTTCTGAGAAAAGAAAGTTGACAAGACTTACAATAGATGTTTTGATTCTTCTAAGCACACTCAGTGGCAACGTGAGCGATTACCGCAAAATGATGTTTTACGCGAAGCAAGCTGCGTTGCTGGCGCGCAAAGTTCGTTACAAAGAGGGTTTAGCTGAAGCGCTCAGCAACATTGCGTATGTTTATACGATGCGCGGTCAATATAAGCGAGCCCTAACCTATAATGACAAATCACTTAAGTTGAGTCGTGGCGTAGGTAATAAACATGGCATTGCTCAAAGCCTAAATAATATCGCTTATGTCTATGCAAATTTCGGTCAGTATACTGATGCGCTCAGCTTTTACAGGCGAGTGCTAAGCATTCGTAAAAAAATGAGCGACAAACAGAATGTGGCAGCAACCTTAACTAATATCGGGTATGTATATTCTGTGTTGGATAATCATCAGAAAGCCTTATCCTATTATGAAGTTTCATTGAAGACACAAGAAGAAATAGAAGATATTGAAGGGAAAGCAGTCAATCTCAATAATATCGGTTATGTATATCGCCAACTCAACAGCTACCATAAGGTTTTACAGTGCTATGAACAGTCGCTGAATTTGCGGAGGGAGATTTTCGACAGGTTTGGTGAATCTAACAGTTTGAATAATATCGCAATCGTGCATAACATTTTGGGCAACTATGAAGAGGCGCTTCGATATGCAAGAGCATCGTTGGTCATTAAAAGAGATATCGGACTCCAGGTTGAGATAGGTACATCATTCAATACTATTGGCGCAATATATCTTGAACGAGGATATCTGACAAGAGCTAAAAGCTATCTCCAAAAAGCTCATAGAATCGCCAGGAAAACGCAGGTCAGAGTATTACTTCTGCAGGTTTACAGGAATCTCGCCGAGCTGGAGCTTGAAAAAGGTAGACCTGCACGAGCTAAGCGCTTCATTAAAAAGTTTGCCGAGTTAGCTAAACACTTGGGGGTACGGCGCAGTGAGGTTTTCGCTTCATGCCTTAGTGCACGTATGATGTCAGAGAAAGAAGATTGGCATACGGCACGTCGGTATTTTGAAACTGTTATTAAGCAATATAAGAAGTATCGAGATCTGTTTGTCCTTGGTAAGGTGTACTACTGGTATGCCCAGATGCTTTTTAAACGTGGTGCAGTCCAGAAAGCGCAGCAGTGTAGCCTTAATGCCTGTCGGACGTTCAAGACCGTAGGAGCGAGCGCGTGGTTGGCAAAAATCAAGCGGCTGCAGAAAGCAAATCAACAATGAAAGAGATAGGCAACCGAGAGCAATTTCTTATCAGAGCTTACAAAGGAAGGGCCAGTGTTTATCTACTTATCGGTGAGTCAGCTAAGACAATAGAAGACTGTAAGAAAGCGTTATCATATTATGCAAAGAACACTGGTGCGAATTCCTCATTAAAGGCAGATATCGCGATTGAGGTTTGAACTTGCCCAATCTCTATTTGAGCTGGCGCGTGTGTTTCAAATTGTTGGAAAGAAAATGGCAGCATCTGAAATTTTGCTCCGAGCAAGGCAGATTTTCAAGAAGTCTGGTGCCAGGTTGTGGTTGAGAAAAGTTGGTTGCCTATGGGAAACGCTGAACAAGCACAAGACAGAAAGAACTTAAAGAGATGAGATATCAAGGATATAGAATGGAGATGAAAAAATCAAACAGAAGACAATAAGATGATCGTTTTATTTGATAAGGTCGGTTATATTAATGATTTTTTTTGAAAACATTATAAAAAAAGTATATATTTTTTGGTAAAAATCACGAAAACCACGTCTATTATAAAGATCAAATCTTGAATAGTTACTTCAATACATTATAAAAAGTCCCTAAAATACGTGAATAATCTTTGGATTAGTATGAAAATAATGTCTGGCCTTCAGGTTTTAAATTTGTTGACATCGAGGAGAAATTGGATATAATTAGTCACTTGCTGGAAATCCTACAAAATGCACTAGTATGGTCAGCAGTTTGTTCTCGGTAGAATATCGTAGCTGACAACGGCGGTAGCCTATTCTAAAAAACGCCTAAAATACCTAAACACCTAAATGCCTAGAGACATGGAAATCAGATTATTAGATGACCAGAGTATCAGAAGAATTTCATTACTTGATGTTCTGTTATCCTGATGAATGTATTTTAGGTAGTTTAGGAATCTTACGTTTTTTTGTTTAGGTATTTAGGAATTTTGGAAATTTAGGCATTTGTCTTACTAAGGAGGTTTATGCCATTGATCCAATTCAACAGTGAGCAAAAAATGATCCAGAATGAGGTGAGGAAATTCGCTCTATCTGAACTCGAACCAATTGCCAGTGATATGGATAAGGAAAGCATTTTTCCTGCTGATATCGTGAAAAAGCTCGCTGAGCTCGGCCTATCAAGTCTTATCATACCTGAAAAATACGGTGGAGCCGACCTGGATACAACTTGTTTGTGTATTGCTGTTGAGGAGCTAGCTAAAGTTAGTGCGTCAGTCAGCCTGATCCTTGCGGTTAATAACTGTTTGGTGGCGTATCCAATGATAAAGTACGGTTTAGAATCAACCAAAGAGCAGTATCTCAGACAATTATCAAAAGGCGATGTGGGTGGCTACGTCGTTGAGATTGGTTTTGATTCGAACGAGAGAAAAATCGAACAGCAGGAAAAAGAAGGTGTTGTTTCAATCGCTGGATCATTTGATTTTGTCTTAAACGGCGAAGCCGCTAATTTTATTGTTTTGCCCGCAGAAATAGAAGAGGGCAAGACCATTTTTGTTTTTGATAGGAAGAGCAACAATAGTATATCAAAACACCGGATACTTGGTATGCGGGCAGCAGGTATTGTCAGTCTTGAGTTCAAGTCAGCATGTTTAGTCAGTGGCAAGCGTTTAGCTGCGCCGCAAGAATCAAGACAGGTGCTTCAAGGTATTCAGAACTACTCTGATATCATATTCTCCGCTATATCCTTAGGTATAGCCGAAGCTTCGTATGATGCGGCGATCCGGTATTCAAAGGAGCGCCGGCAATTTGGGCGCGCGATATGTGAGTTCCCAATGGTGCAGGAAATGCTTGTTGATATGAAGACCAAAATAACTGCATCGAGATTTCTGGTTTTCGATGCAGCGGCAAAAGCCGATACAGATCAGGTTTTTGCATTAAGTGCCCATATTGCACGCTTGTTTGTTAGTCAAGCAGCCGTAAGTTGCGGTCTGAATGCAATCCAGGTGCATGGCGGTTATGGATATACAAAAGAGTATCCTGTGGAGCGCCATATGAGGGATGCCAAGACTATACAGTTATTGAGTGCAACACCGATTGATTTGAAATCAGTACTTGCTAAGGAACTCCTATGATTCTCGATGAAAAGCATAAAGAATTCAGAAAGATGGTCAGGGAGTTTGCCGACAACGAGGTCGCACCACGTGCCAAAGAACTCGATATGAATGATGAGTTCCCATGGGATCTTGTCAAGCGGATGGCCGAGTTGAAGCTCCTCGCTCTGTATGTACCCAAAAAATATGGTGGGGCAGGTCTCGATGTACTATCGTATGCTATCGCTGTTGAAGAGATTGGAAGGGTATGTGGTTCAACCGGGATTTTTCTTGCAGCGCATTCCTCGTTAGGTGTTTACCCGGTATACGATTCAGGTAATGAAGAGCAGAAGCAGAAGTATCTTATTCCTATGGCGCAGGGCGAGAAGATTGGTTCATTCGGTCTGACTGAACCTAATGCTGGGAGTGATGCCGCCGGCACTCAGACTACGGCAAAACTTATTGGTGATAACTATATTGTGAACGGCACCAAGTGTTTTATAACATCAGGAGAGATTGCCGACATAATCATCTTTACTGCGACCAAAGACCCTTCATTAGGATATAAGGGGATATCAGCTTTTATCGTTGAAAAAGGGACACCTGGTTTCTCGGCCGGCAAGAAAGAAGATAAGTTAGGTTTGCGTGGTTCAATAACGTCTGAGCTGATTTTTGAAGATTGTGCACTACCCAAAAAGAATCTTCTGGGTAAAGAAGGTGAAGGCTTCAAAGTATTCATGGCGACGCTTGATGGTGGAAGGATTTCAATCGGCGCCCTTGCTTTGGGTATTGCCCAGGGGGCATTAGATGCTTCCGTGAGGTTCGTCAATGACAACAAGAAATCAGGTCGTCCTTTGAGAAAAATGCAATCTATTCAGTCAATGATCGCAGATATGGCTACTGAAATTGAAGCGGCACGATTGCTCATCTATCAAGCGGCAATGCTTAAAGATAGGGATTTACCTTTTACCAAGGAAGCAGCTATGGCAAAATATTATGCTTCAACTATCGGAACGAAGGCAACCGATATGGCGATAACCATTCATGGTATGTTAGGATTGACCAATGAATATCCAGTGGAGCGGTTTTTGCGCGACGAGAAACTTATGGAGATCGGTGAGGGTACATCAGAGATACAGAAGATTGTAATTGCAAGAGAAATACTTGGAAAGTAAACATAAATTCTAAGCACTAAATACTAAATCCTAAACAAATACCAAATCCAAATGACCGAAATCCGAAATGCTGTTTAAAAAATTTGTATTTTGAAATTTGATATTGTCTAGAATTTCGATATTAGAATTTAGGATTTTATTTTAAGGAAGGAGGTCTAATGAATTTCGATTTGACTAGTGACCAGAAGATGTTACAAGACCAGGTCAAGAAGTTTGCTGATAGTGTATTGGCGCCGGTTGCACCAGACATAGACAAATCTGCTGAGTTTCCCTGGGATAATATTAAGAAGATGGCCGAGCTGGGTCTGCTTGGTATTATTATTCCGGAGGAATACGGTGGTGCTGGTTTTGATTACATCTCACTTGCTATTGCGATCGAAGAGATTTCTAGGGCTTGCGCATCGACTGGTGTTATTGTCGCAGTTAACAATTCGCTCGTTGGCTATCCTATTATGCAGTTTGGTAGCGAAGAACAGAAGAAGAAATATCTACCATTGCTCTGCAAAGGCGAGAAACTCGGAGCATTTGGTTTGACCGAGCCGAATGCTGGGTCTGATGTGGCGGCTATGGAATCTACGGCACGGTTGGACGGCGATACCTATATCCTTAATGGCACAAAAAGGTTTATCACAAATGCCGGTGAAGCAGGGGTCTATGTGGTTTTTGCGTATACTAACAAGGAATTGAAACACAAGGGTATAAGCACCTTTATCGTAGAAAGAGATATACCGGGGTTTAGTCTTGGTAAACATGAGGATTTAATGGGTATTAGGGCAACCGCCAACTGTGAATTGATTTTCGAGGATGTAAGAATTCCCAAAGAAAGCCTATTAGGTAAAGAAGGCGAAGGTTTCAAGATTTGTATGAACACGCTCGATGTCTCAAGGATTGATATCGGTGCGCAGGCGGTCGGTATTGCCCAGAGCGCACTCGATGAGGCGGTGCGATATTCAAAAGAGCGCAAGGCATTCGGGCAGCCAATATGTAATTTTCAAATGGTGCAGTCAATGCTTGCTGAAATGGCCACTGAGATTCAAGCCGCAAGGATGCTCGTTTATTTTGCCGGGCACTGCAAGAACAAAGGGATGGCGAGGTTCTCGTTGGAATCGGCAATGGCAAAGTATTATGCTGCTTCAATAGCTGTAGATGTTGCTCGCAAGGCAGTTCAAATTCACGGTGGTTATGGTTATACAAAGGAATATCCTATTGAAAGGATCTACCGTGATGCCAAGATTCTTGAGCTCTATGAGGGGACATCGGAAATCCAGAAGATTGTTATAGCAAGAGAACTTACGAGGTAAAACACCTAAATACCTAAACACCTAAATGCCTAAACCCGAATATAATATATATTTTTTATTGTAAGTTGTATGGCATCGCTGCCCGTATCGTTGTACGTTTGACGTTTATGGTTTTTCATTCTTTGTCGTATAACGATGCCGTAATACCATACGGGCTGCCATACCGAGAAACGAATAACTATGCATCATCTCGGTGAGTGTGTCGAGCTTATAAGAATTCTATCAACTAATATCTACAAATGTTTAAAACAGATTTTAGGTAATTTAGGTATTTTGGACTTTTAGGTATTTGCTTTTAAAAGGAGGTTATTTTGGATATTATTGTCTGCATAAAAAGAGTTGCGCAGACTGCTGAAGCTGATGTGAAAATTGATTCTTCTGGCAAGGATATAATAAAGGACCGTTTGACCTTTGACATGAATGAATCTGACACTTATGCCCTTGAAGAAGCAATTCTTTTGAAAGAAAAATCCGGCGGCACTCTTACTGCGGTCTCTTTGGGAACTGTTGAGGTGGAAGATACATTGCGTATTGCTTTGGCAAAAGGCGCAGATAGTGCGATACGGATAAAAGCAGAGGATTTTGAAGAACTCGATGGGTACAAAACAGCCCAGCTTCTAAAAGCAGCCATAAAAGACCTGAAATCCGATGTCATATTTACTGGTTGTATTGCGACCGATGATTACTATTCACAGGTTGGTGTAATACTTGCTGAATTACTTGGTATACCGCATGCCACATTGGTTGCCAAAGTTGACATCCAGGATACAAAAGCCCAGGTACATCGAGAACTCGAAGGCGGTTTAATAGAACACCTCGAGATGAGTCTGCCCGCTCTTTTTACGATCCAGACCGGCATCAATGAACCACGATATGCTTCGCTCATTGCGATCCGGCGCGCCGCAAAAAAAGAAATCAAAGTAATCGGTGCATCTGACATTGACCCGACAGGTATTCAAGCTAATGCGAGTCTTGAGGAGTTATTCACACCACCGGTCGGCAAGCGTGCGGAAATTCTTTCTGGAAGCATGGATGAGATTTCAGCGAAAGTCGCGGGTATTATCAAGGAAAAAGGACTCATCTAGTGAAAATACTAAGCACTAAATCCTAAACCCTAAACAATATCGAATGACCAAAATACAAAATTCAAAACAGTTACATCTTAGATTCTTCCCTTTAGGGGATAGAACTTCGACGTGAGCTCAGTCGAACGATAAAGGAGGGGGTAATTTGAAAATTAGAATTTTGAATTTATTTAGGATTTCGAAATTAGGATTTAGAGTTTATGATTATGGAGGCGAAAAATGAATGATATTTTTGCGCTGGTGGAACATCGACAGGGCGCAATAAGAGACATGACATATGAATTGCTGAGTTGCGGCAGGAAGCTTGCAGAAAAAGAAAATACGAAACTGACTGCAGTTATTTTAGGACACAATACTGATGATCTTGTACAGATACTGAAAAGCCAAGCGCACCGCTTGCTCGTGGTGGATAATGATGTCTTTAAAGACTTTAATTCTGAGGTCTATCAGAATGCACTCAGTGAGATCATCAAGCAGCAAAACCCTGCGCTGACCTTGATCAGCCATTCTGCTTTTGGTATGGATTTATGCCCAGCACTCGCTACCAAACTCGGCGTTCCATTTACCACTGACTGTTTAGACATTGAGTTTGTAGAGCAGAAACTCAAGGTTACTCGTCAGATATACGATGGAAAACTGAACGCGAAGGTTCAATTACGTGAGAACCCTGGTTACATGATCACACTGCGCAGCGGTCGTTTCCCGGCTGGAGAGGGCAATCTGGAGGGAGCAGTTGAAAAATTCGATACACCAGTATCCACCCAACCTGATTACCGGAAATTCATCGAGTATATTGAGGCCGCGGTTGGTGAAGTTGATATCACCAAGTCCGACATACTGGTAAGTGTTGGCCGTGGTTTAAAAGATCAGGCAAACCTATCGATTATCGAGGATTTTGCCAGTGCGATTGGCGGCGTTGTTGCTTGTTCAAGACCAGTTGTTGATGCTGGTTGGATGGCAAAAGACCGACAAGTCGGTTCGTCTGGAAAGACTGTCAAACCAAAGCTTTACATTGCCCTGGGCATTTCCGGTGCATTCCAGCACATCGTCGGTATGAAAGGTGCGGATACGATTATCGCGGTCAACAAGGACCCAAATGCACCGATATTCAGTGAAGCCAACTATGGCATTGTAGACGATCTTTTTAAGGTCGTGCCGGTTTTAAAAACCAAGATATTAGAGGTGAAGCTGACGAAAGGATAGTTTTTATGGGTAGTTCTATAAAAATAAATCTGGAAGTACGCGATGCGATTATTGAATCGGGCGCTGGTGACGTTGTTAAGTGTTATCAATGTGGTCGATGCATGGCGGCATGTCCATGGAACCTTCTCGATGGGTTGGATTACACTACGTACCGGTTCTGTCAGCGCATTAAACTCGGTGCGATAATTGATAGTGAAGAAAAAGAAGAGATTGCGGCTGATACTATTGATGTATTTAGATGTGTTGGATGCGATTCATGCAAAGCTGAGTGTCCACGCGGCGTTGGTCTTTCTGACATATTGCGCGCGGTTCGAAGGATACTTGTCGATTATGATTCTTATCCTGGTGAATTAAAGAGTGTTGTTACGCGGGTCTTTAGTTCAGGGAATCCGCTTG
>JAUWGT010000009.1 GCA_030606265.1 Candidatus Stahliibacteriota bacterium
TATAGGTTACGAAGTACGATGACTGGTATTAGGAGTATTAGCACCTTGAAAATATCCATGAATTGAATATGCTTTCTTGGCCAAATCTGATGGCTTAAGGCGGGTAGATAGTAGACGATTTTGACTAGAACATATACGATACCTGAAAGAAATGCAATGGCAATAGCCAGAATTATCAAGTTGGTCATGGCAAAAAGCTGATTTCTGAAATCGGAAAATACCGGTAGAAAAAAGGCTGTTTTGATATGCCTGATATCACGGCGCATAATGGCTAAGGATATAAAGGACAAGAAATTCTCAGCTGCCGCTGAATCGAAGTGGGTAGCAAGATGTAGTTTATTGGTTTTTGTCTCGTAGTCGGATGTCTGTTTTGCTTCCCATCTAAGAACTGCTGAAAGATAGAAATTCCTTCGCATGTGGTTTTTCCTGAGGAGCGAGTCAGCCTGAGCATCACCGGAATTACTGCGCCAGAACCAGAGTACAACTGGATCATCGGCAAACGCTGATATCGCATAATCCCCTCTGGTTAGACCGACAAAAATCGAATCACTTGCCGGAGAATCGACAAAATGCTGATAATTAGTAGTGAATTGAGAAACTAAAAATAATAGTAAAAACACCATAAGTGCCCATATTATAAGGCAAATTTGTCTTCTGTCAATACCATAATTCATGCAGAGCAAGATCAGATTTTACAGAATAAACCTATGCCTTTTGTGGGTAATGCTTGACTTAGCGGGATTTTTAGATACAATATTTTGGTGAGAAAATACAGAAACTGACTTCTGTTAATAGATAAAGAACAAATCGCCGCATATTTTTTAGGAGTCAAATTTAAAAGACAGATTTGCCTAACAATTCAGAAAGGAGAGTTTGATGCCTGAAGTCAAGATTTTGGATGAAGTTTGTAAGGGCTGCGGGTTATGCTGTGATGATGTGTGCCCGGTGGATATTCTTATCCTTGCACCTGATCGAATCAACTCAAGCGGTTATCACCCAGCAATGATTACTGATATGGAAAAATGCAAAGCTTGTGGTTTTTGCTATATGGTATGTCCAGAACCAGCAATCGAGGTCTATAAATAAAGGAGATGACGTGGCTGAAAAGAAATTGATGTACGGTAATCATGCAATAGTTGAAGGTGTCATCGCAGCAGGCTGCCGGTTTTTTGCGGGCTATCCCATCACACCGCAAAATGAGATCCCAGAATCCATGTCTGTAAGAATGGTTGATGAAGGTGGAGTTTTTATTCAGACCGAAAGTGAAATCGCTGCAATAAACATGCTTTTTGGTGCCGCCGCCGCAGGTAAGAGAGCAATGACATCATCATCGTCTCCAGGGATTAGTTTGATGCAAGAAGGGATATCATATATTGCGGGTGCCGATATCCCAGTACTGGTTGTAAACATAGTTCGAGGTGGTCCTGGGCTCGGTAATATTGCACCGGCGCAATCTGATTATTACCAGTCAACCCGGGGTGGTGGGCACGGTGATTACTTCACCATAACTTTAGCACCAAATTCAGCGCAGGATCTTTATGAGTTTCCTAAGCTCGCTTTTGAGTTAGCTGAGAAGTATCGAAACCCCGCTTTGATATTAGCTGACGGTCTTTTGGGTCAGATGATGGAAGCAGTTGAATTTTCATTTGAGCCGATCGATCCCAAGAGTCTGCCAGAGAAAGAATGGGCTCTTTGCGGATGTAAGGGAAGAGAGAGGAGAGTAGTTCGTTCTTATGACCTGAAGCAAGGTAGACTTGAGGAGTTAAATTTGCGCAGGGCTGAGAAATACACCACGATTAGAAAAGATGAACAACGGTTTAAAGACGAATATTGTGACGACGCCGATCTTGTTGTTATTGCCTATGGTACTAGTTCGCGAATCGCAAGTGCCGCGGTGAGAATGGCTAGACAAAAAGGCTTGAAAGTAGGACTGCTTAGACCAATCACGTTATGGCCGTTCCCGACAGACGTACTCGCTGATATGTCAAAACGGATTGAGAATTTCTTGGTTGTTGAAATGAGTTGTGGCCAAATGATCGACGATGTGAAACTCGCTACTGAATGTCGTTCAAATATCCATTTTCATGGACGCCCAGGGGGCGGCGTACCAATACCATCGGAGATACTCGAAAAAATTGAGGCGGTACTTGGAGGTGCACGATGAAAAAGATTTTCAGCAGACCTGAGGGATTGACGGATACTCTAATGAGATACTGTCCTGGCTGCGGTCATGGTATTGTCCATCGTATTGTCGGCGAGCTGCTTATAGAACTGGATATAAGAGAAAGAACCGTGGGTATTGCGCCGGTCGGGTGTTCAGTATTTGCTGATGAATATTTTAATTGCGATATGATTCAGCCTCCCCATGGTCGTGGTCCGGCTGTGTCAGCCGGGATCAAACGGGCGCGACCAGAATGTATTGTGTTTAGTTACCAGGGAGATGGTGACCTTGCTTCAATAGGTACTGCCGAAATTATTCACGCGGCAGCGCGCAATGAAAACATAACCGTTGTTTTTATTAATAATGCTATTTTTGGTATGACTGGTGGTCAGATGGCGCCGACGACCTTACCAGGTATGAAATCAACAACATCACAAAAAGGTCGTGACGTTAGAAAACAGGGTTATCCCATGAAGGTCTGTGAAATGCTTGCCAGCCTTGATGGTCCGTATTATCTGGAGCGCTGTGCCGTGGATACAGTAAAGAATGTCATCAAGACCAAAAAAGCCTTGAAAATGGCATTTCAAAACCAGCTTGATGACAAAGGATTTTGCCTTATCGAAGTTCTATCAATGTGCCCGACTGGTTGGGGGCAGACACCAGTGCAGGCAAAGAAGTGGATAGGAGAGGTGATGTCTGCGTATTATCCCTTGGGAGTATATCGAGATCGGTCCAAGGAGGCAAAATGACAAAAGAGATAATCATTTCAGGTTTTGGCGGACAGGGTATTGTTAGTTCCGGTATTATTCTTGCTCATGCTGGTTTGATCGAGGATAAACATGTAACATTCTTTCCTTCTTATGGTGCTGAAATGCGCGGGGGAACAGCTAATTGCTCAGTCGTTATTTCCAGTGAACCAGTGGCGTCGCCGATCGTTGCGACCCCTGATGTGGTTATTATTATGAATGAACCATCTTTGGCACGTTTTGAGATGGCGGTGAAACCTGGTGGTTTACTCCTTTATAACCAAACCTTGATAAAGTCAAAACCCAAGCGAAAAGACATTACGGTTATGCCAATAGAAGCTAATGTACTCGCTGAAGAATTGGGTCAGGGACGTATTGCTAATATGGTAATGCTTGGTGTTTTTGCGAAGAAAACCGGTTTGCTTAGTTTGAGGACTTTGAAGAATGCACAGCGCAAACGATACAAAAAGGCAAATGATGAGCAATTAGCTCTAAATGATAAGGCATTAGAAAAAGGATATGGACTCTTTGGGAATTCCAAATAACAAAGTTCAAATGTCAAATTGAATGACGAAATCCTAATCCTAAATTTGGCATTTGTAATTGGGGTTTGAATTGGCATTTGATATTTGAAATTTAACATTAAAGAGAACATGCTTGATAACATCCTTCCGCTTGTAAAAAAACCAATACGTTATACAGCCGGGGAATATAATATTATTCTGAAGAAAGATCCGATTGTCAAGATTGGCATTGTATTCCCAGAAGTGTACGAAATCGGCATGTCTAATCTTGGTATACGAATCCTTTACCATATTCTGAACCAGGAAGATGGCATACAATGCGAGCGAGTATTCGCTCCGTGGCCTGATTTTGGCGAAAAACTAAGTGCGTATAATATCCCCCTTTATGGATTAGAGACCAAACAGCCAATAAATAACTTTGACATGCTTGGTTTCTCCTTGCAAAGCGAATTATGCTACACCACTGTGCTTTATTTGCTGGAACTCGCCCAAATTCCCTTTTCTAGTTCAGCCCGTGATAAAAACCATCCTATTCTCATCGCTGGTGGTCCTGCAGTTTTGAACCCGACACCGCTTTCACCGATTTTTGACCTTTTTGTAATCGGCGACGGAGAAGAAGTTATCTGTCAGATCGCCACTATTTTGAAAGAGATCCCCAAAGAAAAGAAAAATCCTCGGCTTGAAGCGATGTCAAAACTCGATGGTGTTTGGGTTCCTCAGATACACGAATACAAAACAACTATTAAGAAATTATCTGTGCATCGACTCGATGAGAAAACATTACCTTCGTCTCCCATATTACCCATTTGTGAAATTGTCCATGACCGGCTCGCGATTGAAGTAATGAGAGGATGCACTTGGGGTTGTCGTTTTTGTCAAGCCGGCTACGTTAATCGCCCACTGAGAATTCGGCCAGAACAAGAAATCATTAGAGCGGTTGAGAAAGGCATAAGAGAAACAGGTTGGGAAGAAATCTCGTTGCTGTCATTTTCTATCCTTGATTATCCCGATTTGCTAAATATGATAAGGCGGCTAAATGTAATACTTAGAAAGAAGATGGTAAATATTTCACTCCCTGCCATGCGTGGTGAATTATTCAGTGAAGATTTGGGTTTGCTCCTTAAGGAAATCAAAAAGACTGGCTTGACGTTTGCTCCGGAAACGGCAAGTGAGAACCTAAGGCGCAAGTTAAACAAACCATTTTCTAACGACAAACTTATTGCATCAATTCATTCAGCCCACAAACTGGGTTGGAAGCAGGTGAAACTGTACTTCATGATCGGGTTACCTTTTGAAAACGATGCGGACATTAAAGAAATGGATAAACTGGTGAATCAAATACTGAAAGCATATCCCAGGGGCGGCGTGAAGTTATCAGTCAATCCTTTTATTCCAAAACCGCATACACCATTCCAGGATGTAGCAATGGAGTCATTGAGCGAGCTACATGAAAAGATCTCTATTATCAGGCAGATGAAGAGACGTCGCGTAGATATTAAGTATCAGGATCCTGAGGTTTCTTTTATTGAAGCGGTTATGTCAAAAGCCGATGCGAGGGTTTTCCCTGTTATCGAAGCTGTATATAAACAAGGCGGAAAGTTTGAAGACTGGCGTGAAGGTTTTGATTTTTCGCGCTGGCAGCAGGCATTTGATGAAGTGGGTATTGACCCAAATGAGTATTTAAAGCCAAGAAAAGAATATCCATGGGATTTCCTCGATGTTGGCGTTAAGAAAGATTTTCTAAGAGAAGAATTTGCGCGCGCCGAGAAAGCAATGACAACCGAGAACTGCTTTTATGACAACTGCTCAAACTGCGGGGCTTGTGATGGTAAGATGGTGAAGCATTCAGCGAATACTGAGAAATATGTGCATTACGGTCGGCACACGGAAAGAAAACCGCAATCCCGTATTTTCAGAGTAAAATACTCAGTTGGAGAAGTGTTCAGATATGCTTCACATTTAGATATTACAAGGACAATATATCGTGCGCTGCGTAGGTCAGATTTGCCGATTCAGTTTACCAAAGGTTTTTCACCGATCCCCAAGGTTTCCTTTTGCCCGCCCAAGAGCGTTGGGCAAATAGTGAAAGGCGACTTTTTTGATTTCTGTCTCGCTTCAGAATACTTCGGTAATATATCTATGGAGCTAAACACACGTTTTCCATCTGGGATGCGAATTCTTGAAGTCCGCGCCAGGGCGTCACATATCGCTTCACTTTCGAGTTCGATAAACTTAATATACTATGAGGTCATGATACCTAAGGACGTAATCAAGAAGCCCTTGGATATTCTTGATGATAATCCAGTGTATGTTCAGACAAAATCAGGCATGAAAAAGATACAGGATAGCTTAGAATCAATAACGTATGATGGTAATATAATGACATGCGCTTTGTATTTCGGGAGCGGGAAGATAAATGTCTATGATTTACTTGGCGGTTTTACAGGTCTTCCCGCGGAAGAAAATAAGATTTTTAAGATTGCAAGAACTACAATGTTCATAAAGAAAGAAGGGATATTATATTCTCCAATGGAGGTAAAGTGAAGAAGAAAGATATCGTTATTAACGTTTCGAACGTCGAAACAAGAATTGCTTTACTCGGTGACGGATTACTTCTCGAATACTATCTTCAGCGACCGGAAAATTTCAGTCTAGTGGGCAATATTTACAAAGCAAAGGTCCTGAATATGATTTCCGGACTAAAGGCAGCATTCGTTGATATCGGTCTTAATAAGAATGGATTTCTTCCCTTAAACGAAATTCCTTTCGAGGACTTTTCTGAAGTTTTTGAAAGTGATGTCGAACTCGAACATGCATATCGACCTGAAGAGATAAAATTAAGAAAGAATCAAGAAATCGTTATTCAAGTCACAAAAGATTCCTATGGTGTAAAGGGACCCCGCGTAACATCGTACATCTCCATACCAGGGAGGTATGTTGTTCTCTTGATAAATGCCAAAAACATTGGTGTATCACGTAAGATTCGTCAACGCCGCGAGCGAGAAAACATTTTCAAGATCGGCAAGCAGATAAAACCGTCAGGTATGGGGTTAATAATTAGAACTGCTGCCGCACGTGCTCGGGCGGATGAAATAAAGAAAGAAGTCGATCTCTTGAGGAAAAACTGGCATAGACAGTTGGCTCAAGCAAAGGGTGCAGCTCCAATATCGATTTATCAGGAGCCTAATGCAGTAATCAAGACGGTACGCGATTTATTTAACAGTAGTATTCGGAATTTATACATTGACAGTGAAACTGAGTTCCGGAAGATAATTAACTATCTTGGTGTTGTCTCACCGAGAATGCGATCTCGTGTCAAGTTCTACAGGGACTCCCATCCGATCTTTCAGAAATTCAACATTGAAGAACAATTGAAAGAACTCCAAAACCGCAAGATATGGTTGCAGAGCGGTGGCTATATCGTCATTGATCAGACCGAAGCGCTTGTTGCAATTGATGTGAATACTGGAAAATCGTCAAAGGAAAAACAAGCGGAGAAACTGGCCCTTTTTACAAATCTTGAAGCCTTGAAAGAAATAGCCCGGCAGCTGCGGTTAAGAGATATCGGCGGTTTGGTCATTGTTGATTTGATCGACTTAGAAAAGAGGGAGAATAACAACAGAATGGTGAGGGAGTTCAAGGCATTGATCCGGGACGACCGGGCGCGCTATCGGGTTGGCGGAATAAGTGAATTCGGCTTATTCGAATTTACGCGCGAGCGCTCACGAACCAGTGTTACACATACTTTGAGCGAATCATGCCCGGTTTGTAAGGGAAAGGGAAGAATTGTCTCGAGAGAGAGCACGGTGGGTCATATAGAGCGATGGTTTTTTAATAACGGAGAGACTATTGAAGGTAAGATGGTTGAGTTGCGAACATCACCAAGGCTTGCCGATTTCTTAAGTCTTAATCATTTAGATACGCTCGCCAAGGTGTCCAAAGAGCATAATCTGATTCTGCGCGTCAAGGGCGATTATTCTGTAGCTGACGGTGATTTTAAGGTAGTGGTGATATGAAGAAAAAAGTATCTTCAGGTCATAGGGTAAAAAGACGATTGGCAGAACTGTTTGAACTTTCCCGGTTGTGCCGCGGTGATATTGTCAAAATGACCACAATCGCAGGTTCAGGGCACCCTGCAGGCTCGATGTCGTCGATTGATCTCTATCTGGCATTATTTACCTTTGCAAAAATATCACCTTCGAATTATGATGACCCCAGACGGGATAGAGTTATCGTAAGTCATGGTCATACCTCTCCTGCCCTGTACTCTTGTCTTGCGCGCCTTGGCTTTGTGGATTTGGAGAGCGTATTACTAGGTTTCAGGAAACTAACCAGTCCTTTTGAAGGTCATGTTGAAAGAAATATCCCAGGTGCTGAATGGTCAAGCGGTAATCTTGGACAGGGTCTGTCTGCAGGATGTGGTTTTGCCTTGGCTTCCAGGTTGACTGGATCTGATTTCAACACCTATGTTGTAATGAGCGATGCGGAACAGGCGAAAGGCCAGGTCGCCGAGGCGCGTCGTTTTGCAAGGAAGTACAACTTGAATGAACTTACCGTGATCATCGATTACAACCATTTTCAGATATCAGGACGGACTGAGAAAGTCATGCCGGTTAACATTAAAGGAAATTACCTGGCTGATGGCTGGCAGGTACTTGAGGTGGACGGACATAATTTCTCGATGCTTCGCAGGGCGCTCCGGCAAGCAAGACGGGATACGGCAAACCCGTATGTGATTATTGCTCAAACCACGATGGGTCATGGTGTATCATTTATGGAGAATACCGAGGTGTATCACGGCAAACCAGTTTCTCGGGAGGAGAGTAAGAAGGCGCTTAAAGAATTAGGTGTTGAGGATGATATTGATGATTTAATGACGCGCAAATCCAGCAAGAAAAGCGCGGGTTTTGCCTGTAAACAAATCCCTTTACCAGCAATGAAAATAGGCACGCCTCATATCTACGACGATAAAATACATCCCAGAGAAGCATTTGGTAATGCGCTGACAGATATTGCGCGTTTGAATCCTAATGCTTCCATGGCCGTATTCGACTGCGATCTTGCGGATTCAGTGCGGATCAGTGATTTTGCCAGAGTCAGACCGGATGGTTTCTTTGAATGTGGCGTGAGCGAACACACCACCGCGACCATTGTTGGAGCAGCATCAATAAATGGTGTACTGTCTATCTGGGCAGACTTTGGTGTTTTTGCTCTTGACGAAGTCTATAACCAGTTGAGACTAAACGATATTAACGAAACAAACGTTAAGATAATTGCAACCCACATTGGATACAATGTAGGTCCAGATGGTAAAACCCATCACTGTATCGATTATATCGGTCTTTTGCGCAACCTTTTTGGGTTTGGTTTAATTATTCCTTGTGACCCCAATCAAACGGACCATGTTACAAGGTATATTCTGAGCCAATCAGGCAATCATGTTATCGGGCTTTCGCGGACCAAATTGCCGATCATAAAGACTGAAGATGGACGTATTTTCTTTGATGAAAATTACAACTACACATATGGAAAAATCGATCTAATACGCGAAGGTAGCAACTGTACAGTATTTACCTTTGGGCCGATGCTCAATAAGGCGATACAGGCGTGGGAAACCCTGAAAGCCAAGGGTATTAGCGTACGTATATATAATATATCGTCTCCTTTGGGGATTGAACGAGAGATAATCGCTGAGGCAGCAGGAACTCGGTTAATAATAACTTATGAGGATCACATAATCGCATCGGGATTAGGTAGTATTATCGGACAAGTAATAGCCGAGGATCGCTTAACAACAGATTTCGTAAAGATCGGCATAGAACATTTTGGGGGTTCTGATAACGAGGAGGTTCTTTACAAAGAGTATTCACTTGATGCCGATTCATTAGTTAGAGTAATAGAAGAAAAAATAGCAAAGTAGGTAATATTTCGTTGATATTGAAGGTAAAAGGAGATATCTATGCAAGATGATTACAGAAAAGCCAGCGTATATGAAAACGTAGGCAAGCAATTCAACAAAGCTGCAGACCTTATGGGATTAGATCCTTATATCCGCAGGATTCTGTCGAAGACTACTAATGAAATTAGCGTGAATTTCCCGGTTAAAATGGATGATGGTGAAATTAAGATGTTTACTGGTTATCGAGTCCAACATAACAATGTCTTGGGACCTTACAAAGGTGGTCTTAGGTATCACCCAGCCGTTGATATCGATGAAGTACGTGCCCTGGCAACTTGGATGACCTGGAAATCAGGGATTGTGAATATACCATTTGGTGGTGCAAAGGGAGGTATTCAGTTTGATCCCTGCGTGTGCTCGTCTGGTGAGCTGGAGCGTATTACGCGGCGTTTTACTTTTGCGCTGGGATGTAATATTGGTCCCGAATATGACATACCAGCCCCGGATGTTAACACTAATGCCCAAATCATGGCGTGGATCCTTGATACATATTTATTAACACAACCACCTCATACAAGACAGGCAAATAGTCATGTTGTGACTGGTAAGCCAGTTGAAGCAGGTGGTAGTCTGGGACGCGATAAAGCAACTGGTCAAGGAGTAGTATTTACGATTGAGGAATGGGTTAAGGAAAAAGGATTGAATTTGGACGGTGCTACATATACGGTTCAGGGTTTTGGTAATGTCGGGTCCTGGGCGAGCCGTCTTTTAAAAGCTCATGGTGCTAAACTCATAGCAGTTGAAGATGCAACCGGCGTTATTGCTAATGAAAAAGAAATAGATGCTGATGATCTAACAAATCATGTCGCTAAAACTGGTGGTGTAAAGGGATACCCGGGTGCCAAAGAAACAGATCACAAAACCCTGCTTAGTACTAAAGCGGACATTTTTATTCCAGCTGCGTTAGAGAATCAGATAACCGCTGAAACTGCTCCTCTTTTACAGGTAAGAGTTGTCGCAGAAGGAGCAAATGGACCGACTGACCCAGATGGTGATGATATATTGAACAAAAAGGGCATTGATATATTGCCGGATATTCTCTGTAATGCTGGTGGTGTTATTGTTAGTTATTTTGAGTGGCTGCAAAATAAGCGCAGTGAATTCTGGGATCTTAAAGAAGTTGATTCAAAACTGCATAAGAAGATGGTCAGTGCTTATGCCCGAGTACGCGATACCGCAAAAGAAATCAAAACCGATTGGCGGACTGCTGCCTATATTGTTGCGCTAAGACGGCTGGAAAAGGTGTATAAAGAACGGGGTATCTTCCCCTGATACACGTAAAAGATCGTTTCCGCAGAGTCTAGATCAAAAACCAAGGCGCCAAGTTTCATTATTGCGAAATTCAGTGCCTTTTGAATTGCACAAATTGCTATTGTGCTTCGATCTGGAATTTAATAATCTCTTGAGAGATTGTCACTTTATGGCTGAGTTTTTCTTCATCACCTAAGAAAAGCTGAAAGTGTAAGGTGTCAACAATATCTGTAGTGTTTTTCCATACTGACCCGTTTACATCTTCACCCCTTTCAAGGGTAAACGTATATTCCCCTGGTGTGGCAGCATCCATTACGATACTGTCACTAGTTGCTGTTAGTATGTAGTAGCCATTAAATGGCACTGTTTTGTTGTTTGGATTCGTAAGGCTAATCCTTACATCCACCGAATCAGCCCCGCAATTTAAGCTCAACACAATAATCCCCATAAAGAGGACTGAAAACAGTTTTTTCATTTTTCCTCCTTAGTTTATATAATAACGATTCTCGAATTTGAGTCAATGAGTATGTTGGAGAAACGGGTGGAAAACTACTCTTTGAATCCTGATGTTTTCCTCGTCATACGTTCAGCCTCAATACGTTCAAGCAAGGATGCCGATATTTCAGTTGGATAAGAACCAGTAAAACATGCCGCACAAAAACCCGTTGAGCCAGAACCAACTGCTTTGACCAATCCTTCGACCGTTTGATAGATAAGAGCATCAGCGCCGATCAAAGTTTGGATCTCTTCGATTGATTTATCACGGGCAATGAATTCGCCCCGGGTTTGCATATCGATACCATAGACGCAAGGGAACCTTATGGGCGGTGAATATAGACCGTAATAAACCTCTTTTGCTCCAACGCTTCTCAATAAGGCGATTATTTCCTTTGAAGTATTTCCCCGAACGATCGAGTCATCCACGAGCAATACCTTTTTACCAGTGATCTCTGATCTTATTGGATTTAGCTTTAGTCTAACCGCTTCAATCCTCTCGGATTGTGTTGGCATGATAAAAGTTCTATATATATATCGGTTTTTTATTAAACCTTCCCGATGTTTTACTTCAAGCACCTCAGCAACCATTTCTGCCGCACCCCTTGCTGTATCAGGGATTGGAATCACAACATCTGGTTTGATTTTTCGTTTCAGACATTCTTCACCGAGTTTCTTACCAAGATGTAATCTCGCTTCATAGACACCGATACCGTCGATAACAGAATCAGGTCGTGCAAAATAGACATATTCAAATATGCAGGTGGCCTTACTTTTTTTTGAATTTTTAACAATCTGTTTTTTGTAAAGAACACACTGATTATCAATAAATGCTGCCTCACCAGGGTTTATATCAGCTATCCTTTTGTAGCCCAAAAGATCCAGAGCAACACTTTCTGAGGCAAAACAATAGCTATTTTTATTCTTGCCAAATACCAGTGGTTTTATACCGTGTGTATCGCGAAAGGCGAGAAGTCCTTTTTTTGCAATGACTGATACAACAGCAAAACTGCCGATTAATTTCTTATAAACTTTGCTTAACGCACTGAATAATTTTTCTGGTTCAAGATCTCTAAGATTCATTTTTGTTAATTCAATAGCCAAAAGATTCAAAATCACCTCTGCATCACAATTTGAATTTAAATAGCGAAGGTGATTATCAGTCAGGTCTTCTTTCAAATCAAAATAATTAACCAAATTACCGTTGTGGGCAAGTGCAATTCCGTACGGTGCAGTAATGATAAAGGGTTGGGCATCTTCAGCAGTGCCAGTACCGATTGTTGGATAACGGACATGACCGATGCCGATAGATCCCTTGAGACGCTGAAGGTTTTTGGGATTGAACACATTCAAAACCAATCCGTTTCCTTTTTTCATATGAAAACCGTGTTCAAAGGTTACTGCACCTGCCGCATCCTGTCCTCGGTGCTGAAGCGCGATCAGAGCCGGGTAGATCTTGTCTATGGCTGGTTCACTACTAATCGTACCGACAATACCGCACATAATTCGTGATTCGCCTAAGGCGAATCAAGTTCCAAATTCCAAGCACCAAATTCCAAAATTTCTAATTTAGGATTTGGAATCTCTTTCACTTTCAAGATTATCTAAGTGTTTAAGACCGTCTTTAATCTTCTCGTAGGTCTCTAAGAGTGCTTCTGATACAACCTTTGTATCAGCTAAAACCGGCATGAAGTTGGTGTCTCCTTGCCATCGAGGGACAAGATGTACATGCACGTGATCTATTACACCTGCACCGGCAAGGCTTCCTTGATTTATACCGATATTGAAGCCCTGAGGGGACATAGCTAGCTTGAGGGCTTTGATAGCTCTGATCAGGAGACGATTGATATCGAGGATTTCGTCTTCGTTTAATTGTTCAAGCGAACCGATATGTCTAATCGGTGTGATCATTAGATGACCGTTATTGTAGGGATAGCGATTCATGATTGTGAATGCCTTTACGCTTTTTTCGATTATCAATACTTTACCAGGATCTTTTGCTCTGATACCCCGGCAGAAGAAACATCCTTTCCCAGGGTTTCGGATATATGTAACCCGCCAAGGTGCCCATAAACGCTCCATCTCTATAGTCTCCATTTTGCCAGTTCTTCATTGGTGGCGGCTTTGACGCGAACTTTCTTAATACCTTTGTTATCTTTATAACATACCTCAATGCTTTTATCGGTTTTTTTATCACTGTATCGTGCGGTTATCGACGCAGCAATTTTGACGGATTGTTTTTTATTGCCTAACAGCATTGCGTTGGGACTTCCAGTATCTGGGACATAAACAAGGATTTCATCATGTTTTATCATTTTTTCAATGCTTTCATTCTCTTCTTCATTACGACCAACTACCAGTTTGATTTCAGGGGACAATCGAAAGTGGCGACCGATTTTCAGTAGTTCTATGTCTCGAACCGCAACTCTGTCCTGGTGTCTCATGAGATCAGCCAATCTTCTGCAAAATCCAGGGTCGGTCAGCAGACAGCCACCACTTGGTGAAGCAAATTGTTCGATCTTCATTTTCTGAGCTAAATCAAGTGTTATCTTACGGGATCTTCCTTTGATACTCAATAAGTCATTCCGGTTGATCAAACACTCTTTTTGGGGAACAGTTTCTGGTAGTAGTCCTCCACTCAGCGGCCGGACAACAAATCCTTCCAGACCAGCTTGTTTATCAATGTGCATTAGTTGTTCGCGACGTTGCGACATAGGGCGCTGATCAAGGACTTCACCGGTAATAATGAAATCCGCTTTGATTTTTTCCATATACTCTTTCGCTTTTTTTAACATCAAGATACGACAATCAATACATGGATTGAGGTTTTTGCCATAGCCATACTGGGGGCTGCGCACAATATCAATGAATTCTTTGGTGACGTCTATTATCTTTAAATCTGAAACATCTGGTTTGTGCTTCAGCGCAAGAAATTTGTTATAAACATAGAGAGGGAATATTTCAGCTCCCCACTCCTTTGCAATATAGAAAGCGAGCGTAGAATCTAAACCACCAGAGTGCAGGATGACTATTTTCATTTGTTCTGGAGTTCTTTAAGCATATGGAGAGCGCTGGTGTCTCGGGGGTTTCTCTTGAGCCAATCATTGAGGATTTGCATTGCAGAACCCGTATCATGCATTTCCAGATATGAGGCATAGAGACCAAAATATGCCTCAGGTGTTTGAGGGTTGTAATCTATTGCTCTACGGAAATACACAATAGCTTGGTCAAGGCTTCCGGTTGCTCGATATACCGACCCAATGCGCAGCATGAGACTCGGGTCTTTCGCATCGATCTTTGAGAAGTATCTTTCAGCACTGTCAACAAGCCCGATTTGCGCAAAAAGTAGACCGAGGTTATAGTTGAAGAAATATGCTGGCTGGGGCTCAAACAAGAGTGCAAAACGCCAAGCATCAATGGTTCCGTAGATATCTCTACGTTGCTGAAGCACGACCCCGAGATTGTGAAGACCAGCCGCATAGTTGCTGTACAATCGCATGGTATTTTCATCTTTTTGCAGCGCGAAATCGTAGAACTCACCAGCTTGCTTGCGTTCGTTGAAATTAACGAGAATCTTTGAGAGAACTGCTTGTTTTTCTGGTTCAAAAACGCCAGTATACCGGTACTTCTCAAAGAAGAAGTATTTGGTTTTCTCGATATCCACGTTGTAAGTAAAATCACCGCTATCACCGATAACTCTATATACGAGACCTTCCAATTTCAAATACGGTTTGAATCCTTCATAATTTTCATGGGAGACCGTAGAAGCAAAGTAGATCGTTCTTTCACCTTTGTGGCCTTTTATATAACGCTTGGCAAATTCTTCTTGAGGGATGAAATAATCTTCATTTTTCAACTGAATGCCAGCATTGGTTGCGAGGATATTACGGACCATAATATCTTTCACATAAATCACCCGGCGGTCTGGTGTCACAAAGGGCTCAAGACGATCTATTACGTAGTCGCTAAAACTGATCGGAACACCCCAGTATTTCAGTTGTTTTATATACCAGTTGGTATTTATAAGGGAAAGATTAGCGATGATGATACTGCGTCCTGTACGCAGGACTTCTTGAGCAAACCAGAGGGGGAACGTGTCATTATCCCCGTTTGTGAAGATCACTGCACGATCATCACATGACGCAAGCATATTATAACCATAATCCTTGGGGATAAAATTGCCAAAACGATTATTTACTTGAATATTGGCAAAGAACGGTGCAATAGAGAATACCAGGACACCACCCAAACCAGCGATATTCACCACCTTCTTGTTCTTAGCTTCGTCTTTGAGAAAGTCTGTAAAACCAAGAAATCCAAAACCAATCAAGATCCCGAAGTATACATGTGCAGTATGGAAGAAATAATCCCGTTCCCGAACCTCACGAGCCTGATGAGTGGGGTTGTCATCACTCGTTGAGAATTTCAAATTCAAATAGCTGATCATAGCAAAAGAGAGCATGAACATTATCATCATCATCAAGAGAAACAGCTTTTTCTCTTTTCGAAACAAGACTACCGAGCCCCATATGCTGAATAAACTGAAGAGTACGAGAATCAAGGTCCGCACAAATGGATTGATCCCTTCATGTGCAGGCTGCCAGAAAAGATATCTGACAAAAAGATGCATCTGCCAGAAATAGCCCTGGATCAAACCAAAACCAGTAACATCCTGAGTCTGACGTGGGATTATACGGGGAGGGCCATACTGGACTCGATGGAGCACATTGTTGAACGCGGTAAAACCCGCACCTGGATTACATTCATTTATCCGGGGGGCAATGTTTTTGCCGGCAAGATACTGTTCAGTCACTGCTTTGTCTTTATACAGTGCGGTCAGTTTCTTGGCGCGGATATAGAGGTATAGCTCAGTCGAGATACCGAGAAGAATGAGGAAAATCGCTGCCCAGAAAAAACGCCAGTTACGATATTTTCGGGGGCTATTGAGCGGTAAGATGAGTGCCACCAGGAGAACAAAACCAAGTAGATATAGGGTATATTGCTGGTATTGTGCGGGGAGCAAGAAAGTAAGGGCAAAGAAAACGAGTTGGAATATACCAAGTAAGATAAACAATACATCTTTTAAGTAACGCCGTTCTACTGCAAAGACAAAAATATAGAAAGGTACAAATATAAGAAATGGCGTTAGATGAATGCCAGTAGATAGGAAAATCAGATAAAAGGCAAAAAGCAGATACCGATTATGCGGAGCGCCTTGTTTCACCGTCTCGTACCAGAGAATGGCTAAATAGTGTATTAAGATAAAGACAAATGTGGCTGCTGCATAAACCTCGGTTTCAATTGCATTCTGCCAGTAGGTATAATAAAAGGCAATGGACAGGCAAGAGGCAAAGGCAATAATAATGAGTCTACGTTGGTCATTACCTTTATGAAACATGCGGAAGATCTTCAGCATCATTTTGTAAATGAGCACGAGCGTAACTACGGAAAAACCCAAGCCCAGTAGGTTCATATGCCAGGCAACTTCTTTGGATATTGGCAGAACAGCTGATACAATACCCAAGAGCAATAACCAGACTTTACCCAGTAAAAGATAAAAAGGCGTGCCGGGCGGATGAGGAACGGCAAGGGTGTATGCCGAGGCAATAAATTCACCGCAGTCCCAGAATGACAAAGTTGGGGCAACTGTATAGAGATAAACCCCAGCAGTAATCCCAATTAGAACAAAAAGAAGAGTTTTTTCTAATTTTTTGCTATCCATTAAACCTCCTGAACCTTATTATATTCATACCTCTTATAATGTCAACTACAATAATTTATATACATAATTTAGACCGTCAAAAGCAAAAAAAGTTATGTATATTTTACGCATAAAATCGAATCAAATGTAACGGTTCTGCAACAAATCTCTCTAAAATTCATGAGAAAAAGGCAAGCTGTTAAACTGTAACTTGATTTTGAAGAGATTTATAGAGGAAAGGATATTATTTATATTATCTTTTTAGATAACATATTATACTATTATATAACTGTTCAAGATGAAGAATCGAAATTGTCATGCTTTTTCAAAACTTGAATTGAGTTTTTCTGGCATGAGTTTTGCATTTAACGAATATACTATAATGAATTGGATTTTTCTTATTGACACGGATTGAATAATGACTATACTTTTCACATTAGAAATGTTATGAAATAAGAGAGACTAAGTCATTGATTATGTGCTCTCTATTTTTATTTGTAGTGGAATGAAAGAAAGGAGGCAAATTGATTAGTCTATTTACAATTCTTCTTTTTAGTCAACTACACCATTTTGGGTTCACTACAATTACCTCACCGCAGACCGCTGGAGCATCTTTTCTGATAACTGTTTACGCTTATGATTCTTTGAATAATATCGTGGATACCAACGTCGTAGCGGATATTTTTGCTACCCCCGGACCACAATATGGAAATACCGCGGTTACTTTTTTCGATGGTGTTTGGCAAGGACAGTTTACTGTGACCCTTGCTGATACGCTTACAATAAGCTGTCGGGATTATGATATACCGCCCCATACTGGGACGAGTAATAATGTGATTTTTCAAGCCAATGCTGCTTATAAACTACTCACAATCCTACCTGGTCAGATTTACTATCCAGGTATTGAAAGTGGCAAGGCGGGTAGTGCTATTGCACAGCAGGCTGGTGTTTCCTTTTCCGGTGCCGTGTATTATACTGATCAATGGAGCAATTTAATAATTTCTGGTAATGATTCATATGAGATCAGTTCCACAGATCAGTATACAGGTTCCCAGACTTTTGTTCTAACTAATGGTACCGGTGTTTTTTCGTATGCCCTGAGGACTGCAGGTCAGCAGTATCTCTACACAAAAGATGTTACAAATACTGGAATAAAAACCGATACATCTTCTCAATTTATTGTTAATTCGGGTGACTATTCTGATCTTCTAATAATACTACCTGGTGAGACTCATGAACCGGGTGATACAACAACGACGACTGTTAATACACCCGGTAAATTTGGTGATCCGTCAGATCAGTATGAAGGGGAGGATTTTTCAGTAACTGCATATGCCACTGATTCGATGTGGAATGTAGTTGATACAACCGGATCGGCGGTCCAGCTCCATTCCGATTTTCTTTTCTCGAATCCATCACCGGCAAATTTGAATTACGGCGCCGTGCAATTCACTATTGAATTCTATGAAACTGGACGTGTATTACTCTGGGCAGAAGAAAATACCATCCGTTCAAATAACAATTACTTGAATATCATATCACAAATCGATACAACAGTCGTGCCTGATTCTTTTATCGCTTACCCCAATCCTATGGGTATCGTAGGTAATAGGATGTACTTTACCTACCATCTTAGTGGTTCCTGTGATGTTATTTTCGCAATTTATGATCCCTTTGGTAATCTGGTCTATAAGGACGATATCGCACCGGGTAGTGAAGGAGCACATGGCGGTCTCAATAGGTTATCATGGAATGGTCGCAATAATGAAGGCGAACGAGTCGCCACTGGACTGTACTATGCCGTCATAAAAGGGTGGACCCATACGGCAACAATATTTGAGAAGACAATGAAGGTAGGTGTGGTATGGTAAAGAGCGTAAGGCGTAAGGCGTTGAGCGTAGAGCGTATAATATTATTTTTGCTGTTTACTGCATACTGCTCACTGCCTACTATTGTTGAAGCCCAGGATGGTGGTGTCCCCGGTGCACTCCTTAATTATGGTATGACGCCGAGGACGATTGCGATGGGCAAAACATTCACGGGTCTTGCAGACGATCAAGAGGCAGTGTACTTTAACCCAGCAGGGTTAGTACAACTCTTATCGCATAACATCAAATCATCCTATTTATCACTTTTGGGGACTCAACTCGGCTATCTTGGCTATGCTCTGCCGACGAGGAAATACGGTTCCTTGGGTTTTGGATTGATATATCATGGCTCAGGTGACGTTGATTCATGGGATGCGAGTGGTAACCCCTTTGGTACGTTCAAGTTTTACCAGGGTTGTTTTTTATTTTCTTATGCATACCAGCCGTGGCGACCACTTGGTGTGGGTATAAATGTCAAGGTGATGGCGAGCAAAATAGCCCAATATGGTGCTTTGGGACTGGGCGGTGATCTAGGTATTCTGTTGTTCCCGCGTGGCAATCTGACGATCGGTCTTACCTGTCAGAATATACTCGGTCCAAAACTTACCCACGATACGCAGACTGATGAGGTTCCTATAACTTTTCGCGGTGGCGTAGCGCTGAAATTGTACAGGAAGAGAGTGATTATTGCTGCAGATATCGTTAAGAATGTCCTGGATTACACAGCAGTTGATTATCATGTGGGGATGGAATTTATCCCGATATACCCAATGGTGACTCTCCGTGGTGGCATTGATCGCAACCATATCGGTGCTGGCTTGGGGTTAAAAAAGGACTGGAATAAATTCTCAGTTGGCTTGGACTATGCCATAGAATTGCATTATGCCTCAAGTTATTTAGTACCGCTGAAACATAAGATGGGGATTTCTGTGAATTTCGCAGGTTTTAGAACCTGGGTTGAGGCTTCACCCAAGCAGTTTTCTCCGACCCCAGGTCGGAAGGAGAATATAGCCTGGATGGATCTCCATTATAATGCAAAACGACCAATTGAACGCTGGCAGCTTCTGATAAAGAATCAGTATGGAGAAGTCGTCAGGACTTATGCGGGATGGGAAGCGCCGCCCCTGAGGCTCTCGTGGGATGGACTTGATGATATCGGTCGAGTCGTTGCTGATGGCAAATACTATTATGAAATGCTATTGATCGATGAAATGGGCGAAACATTGAGTTTCCGTGATTATCTAACAAGGGTAGCAACCCTAGGTCCGGAAGGTGAGATTGAATTCCTTCCGCAAGAATAGATTCGCGGATGCCATACATAAAACAACCCGCCATAGATGGAAGCAGATGAATACAGAGAAGGGATAGTTTATGCTGTTATTGATTGCATTTCTGTTCGCGGTAGACTATGATCAATTGGTGACTGATTATGAAATCGGTCACCAATTGTTCCTCCAGGAGAATTATCTTGATGCAAAGGATTATTTTAAGGCAATGGTTGGAAAATACTCAGGCAGTGAGTTTGTGGATGAGATCCGATTCCGTCTTGCCGAGTGTTATTTCAACCTCAATGATTATTATAGCGCCAAGAAGAATTTCCAAAAAGTACTGGAGCGTGAGAAACTAAGCTATCTTGAACCAGAATGTCTTTATGCAGTTGGTTTAATCGACATCCTGCAGAATAATTTTATTGAAGCAGAGGATATTCTGCAGACTTTGCTTAAGAACCCCGCCTATCAAGAAGAAGACCGCGCCAATTTCGCGCTTGGAGTGCTTCATTATTTCCGCGGTAGCTATGAGGAAGCAAAAGAGAAGTTGAAGGGGATAGATCTCTTGGAAGCGAAGTTTTACTACGGTAAAGCCATTTCAAGATTGGGGGATCCTCTTAAGGCATTAGCTGCGTTCAAGGAAATAATCGATCAGGCTTCCAATACACCGATTGCCGTACTGGCAGAATTTTCAAGAGCGGAGGCTCTTTTCTTTAACCGGGATTTTGATGGTGCTCGCATTAAATTTAGGGATTTTATCCTTGACTACCCGCTTTCGCCGCTCAATGATTATGCTCACTATTTCCTTGCGGCATCTTTGGTTCATGCAGAGGATTATGCTGCGGCATCAGAACATCTATTGCCTTTGACACGCCATGCTGATAATCTTCTTGCCGCGCACAGCAGTTATTTTCTCGGCATCTGCCGCATGTATCTGAACGATGGGCTGGGTTCGGTAAGTGCTTTCCAGAGGGTGAGAGCGAATTATCCCAATACCCAGATCGCGTCTTTTGCTAATCTTCAATTAACCAATGCTTTATTGATTTCTGGAGATACTTTGCAGGCGCTCATTTCTGCATCCCAACTTGCCACGATGTTTTCGTCAGGGGAGCTTTCGAGTGTCGGTGAATATTTGACCGGTATGATATACTTTCAAAAGGATGACTACTATCATGCCGCCACTAATTTCGAATTACTTCTTCAGTATTATCCGAATTCCAGTTTGCGTGAACCGGCAGCAGCTATGTTACTGTGCTCATTGAACAAGTTGAAGCAGTATGACCGCACAATAACCTTTGGCAGTCGGTACATTATAGACTTTCCAATTGATGAAAATCCATGGCGTGGTAGAACGCTGTATTTCTTGGGTGAAGCTTATTACTACCGAGATAATTTTGCGGATGCCGAGAAGCACTATCTAAAAGTAAGTAAGGAGTTTTCCGGTATCGAAGTAACTCCTTATGCCAGATTAGGACTTGCTTATGCGGTCTATAATCAAGATCGGACAAAAGAAGCCTTTGAGATTTTCAATAGTATGAGCGAAACACCTTTTGATGATTCTTCATTAATAATTGCGGCTCATCTGGGCATTGGTTATACACACTACAATCAAGGCGATTATGCGTCGGCACTCGATGACTTTGAAGCAGTATACAATACCTATCCGAAAGATGAAAGAAGCGCGGTCCCTGCCTTATTTTATGACGGCATGAGCTATTATAAACTTGAATACTATGGTCAGGCGATTGAAGCATGGGAAAAACTGTTGGGAGCTTTTCCGCTGAGCACGAAATCAGCCGAAGCTGGTTTCCGAGCTGGTGACACTTATTTCAAAGCCATGGAATACGAGAAATCCCGTGCTCTGTTCAGGTGGGCAGTGGAGAATCATCCGTTAAGTGAGTATGCTCGTTCCAGTCAATTAGCTATTGGGCAGAGTTATTATAATGAACAGGTTTTTGATGACGCAATTCGCGAATTCCAGAAATTTCTGGATCTTTTTCCAACATCAGATGAGGCAACGAGTGCGCGGAAGAGTATGGCGATGTGCTATTATCGAAAAGGTCTTGAATCTATAGATGATATGAAGTTATTTGTCGCCAAATTTCCCCATGATGAACTTGCCGCAGATGGTCAGTACCAGATTGCACGTGATTATTTTGACGAAGAGAATTATATTAGAGCAATTGATGAGTTCCTCAAGGTTACAATTAACTTCCCGACATCTTCCTATGCTCCAGATGCCTTGATCTATGCGGCTGAATCCGCAGTGAACATTGAGAACTGGAAAAAAGCGTCAGAGTTATATAAAAGATATCTATCATATTTCCCCAAGGCAAAACAAAAAGATGGCGTTTATTTCAACCTTGGGACAGTATATTATAACTTAAAAGATTATGGTGAGGCATTGGTTAATTTCCAGGCGGTAATTGACTCATTCCCGAATTCTGCAAACCTTCAGAATGCTCGTCACAACGTTGACATGTGTAGTAAGCTACTGGGTGAAGGTGGCGTTGGCGTTGCACCCACCGCGCCAGTTACTGAAGAGGCAATTGCCGATAGCCTTGAATGAGAAAAAAATATTAGTATTTGAATAAAAAAGGAGGTTGAATGATATTAGGGCAACCGCTTATTGAAATCTTCAAAGGAAGTATTGTTATGATTATATTGCTTGTCTGTTCGGTTGTTGCATTAGCGCTGATCATTGAAAGGTTTATATATTTCAGAAAGTATGGATTTAATGCACGCAAGGGATTTATTCAATTCGGTCAGACATTGAGAAATCAAGGTGTCAGTGCTGCCCTTAACTATGCCGCGCAAAAGAAAAACACGTTGAACGGCTTATTTACAGTTGCGCTTAATAATCGACACTTAGAATCAGATAATCTGTTTGAAATTCTTTCAAGTTTTATTATAGAGGAAAAAGTGAAATTTGATCGGTACCTTGGCGGTATGGGAACTTTAGCGAATGCCGCAACATTACTCGGCCTGCTCGGTACTGTAATGGGTTTAATTAAGTCCTTTCACAATATCGCAATTACCGGCTCAGGCGGCCCAGCGGTAATTTCAGGGGGTATTGCCGAGGCACTTATGACTACGGCATTCGGTCTATTCATTGGTATCCCAACGCTTTTTTTCTACAACTATTTCACCAAGAAAAGTGGTGAAATGGCGATGGCACTCGATGGCGTAAGCGATCGGGTAGTGGTTATGTTTGACAGGTTGAAGAAGAAATCGGCTGGCAGCAAAGATGCTCCCGCCCCAAAACCAGCTGCAAAGCCTGCGCCCCAGCAGTTTAATACACCTGAAGCCGGGTCTGAATGGAAATTCTAATATGAGACGACGCAAACGCCTGAGGTTTGAAAACGAGCCGGAAGCGCTGATCATGAATTCGCTCGTTGATATCGCTTTATCATTAGTCATCGGTTTTATCGTAACAATACCGTTGTTTTTTGAATCCGGCATTTTCGTGAATGCGCCAGGTGTTGCTAAAGCTGCAGCTGCTGATGTTAGCGATATAAAGGTCAATATTCGCTTACTCGATGATGGTGCGATATTGCTCAATGAAGAAATCGTTACGTATGAACAGCTTACTGAGCTGCTGCCCGAACTCTTAGCACGCAGCGTGGCGCGAAAAGTGATCATATCAACCGATCCAAATGTTAGGTATGAGCAAGTTATTACAGTCCTTGATCTCGCAAAACAAAAAGGCGCTGGGCAGCTTGCTCTGTTAAGGAGTAGAAGATGAAAAGGATGGCAAATATCGATATCTTGCCAATGGCCTGTGTTGGTTTGATCTTAGTTTTAGCGATGATGATCCTTGCACCATTAGTTATGACCCACACCCAGACCCACGTTGATGTACCCAGAGCACATACTTCAGAGATCAAGACTGAAGAAAACCTTACAATAACTTACACGATTGAAGGCCAGTTGCTGGTCAATGACATCGAAATCCTGGGTGAAGAATTAGGTCAGGTGGTCGCTGAGGAACTGGAAAGAGACCCCTATCAGCTTGTTATTGTTCGAGCTGATAAAGGTGTTTTGCATATTGACGTTCTTGAAATTCTCGCCAGCGTGAAAAAAGTTGGTGCCAAGCGTATCGCTTGCGCCACCAAAAGACCAAAGGGTGATTAATGTTAAAAGATAAAAGACTGGATATCGGTATAGTGATTTCGATCGTCATCCATGTCGGATTATTCATACTTTTATCAGGTTCAAGCAAGACATCTAATATGAGTTATGATGACATCAAGGAGATCACCTTGATTGATCAATCGTATCGTCCTGAAGTTGCTAAAGTGATCTCAAAGGGTTCAGTTTGGAGTGAGGTTCAGGAAACATATTCAGATGCCGACCCAAGTGGCTATGGTAGCGATATCGTTACGCCGGCAATAGACCTTGATGCAAAACTTGACCGAAGCCAAGCTACGATCGATCTTGACCGATATATGGTAAATGATGGCAGCCTTAATGATGTAATAAAGATTGGAAGCAGTAAAGATGGTTCAATGAAAAGCACGGCTGAAATTCTTGCTGAAAAACCCATATCCCTGGCAAAAAATCTTCCAAGGGGAGCTGGTGGTGAAGGTGGGGTTGGGATCGGTAGTTCAGGGGGCATTGGTGTCAAGAAACAAGTTCCAACCTTAAAGATAGATAAGAAACCACCATCACCAAAAACTTCAGCGATTGCCAAAAAACTAGAGCAGAAAGTCGAACAGAAGCTGAAGGTTGAAGGTGGTAAAACCCAGATATCTCTTGCTGGACCTATTGCCGGTCGCCAGATACTCAGCAAAATCCTGCCCAAGTATCCTGGTTGGTGTTTACGTCAGGGGATATCAGGTGTTGTAAAAATCCGGATATGGGTTGAGGCATCAGGCTCAGTTCGAGAAGGCACCCTGATCGAGATCTCGTCAGGTTATCCAGATTTGGATCAGGCAGTGATTAAGGCATTGAAATCCTGGAAATTTGCACCGCTGCCATCAAATGTCGTTCAAGAAAACCAATGGGGGATAATTACCTTCAGATTCGTATGTGGTTAGATAAAAAGGCATGGTTATTCGTTTAATGGCATAGCAGCTCGTATGGTTCTACGGCGTTGTTGTTCGTTAAGAAATAAAAAAACTATGAATGTAAAACGATTAAGCCCGTTTGAAGAACGAAGATCCTCGCTCTGCGGGACGATACAGATAGCGATGTCCAGCAACGATAGACGTGACCTTATAATTCTTGAAGGAGTCTAAAATGGGTTTGTTATTGATTATTTTTCTTTTTATGCAGGGAGCAAAAACAAGTGAGCATGAGATTGGTGAAGAGGTAATAAAAGGTGAGGCAGAGCTTAAAATTCAGGATAGAAAAATACTTCTTTGGCCAGAATTAAAACCCTTTGCGCCGTTGGATTCAGTCATATCTCAGGAGAAATACTTATTTGATGAGAAACTCTACTCAACAATCGATGAATTGAACACACCCATTCTGTATTTGCATAGTGAATATTTACGCGTTCCCCTATTAAGCAGGTTTATGTATGGAACCATTGCGTTATTTATCCCGAGGTTTGAAAAGACAGTTTCTTCCTGGGAGTTGGTCATTACTGATACAAAAGGTAATATTGCGCGAAAATTTGCTGAACGGGGTTTACCGCCTTCGTCTATTTCCTGGGATGGTAGAACAGACAATGGTGATATGAGCAATATGGGTGAAACATATGATTATGTATTCACAGCCTTTGATGCGGTGGGTAACCCAACGAGAATTGCGGGTCATTCCTATCAGTTCAACGGCGTTATCTACGATGAAAAGGATACGAAGATCGTAGCGGTTGCTTCCAGCGAGCTCTTCAATGAAAAGACATCGACATTTTCTCATGATGCACGAGGATATCTTGATGAGGCTGCTAATATTGTGAAAGAGAGTTTCAAAAGAGAGGTCGTTGTTTATTCTTATTCAGAATCTGAAGCTCTTGCTAAATCTCGAGGCAATGCAGTGATGAACGCATTGATTGAACGAGTTGTTTTGCCGGAAGTAGCGATCAAGACAGCACCGAGGTTTATCCCTGGTCTCCAGCCAAAATATTCAAAAATAGAAATAGTTATACAGTAATACGCATCAAGAACCAAGTTCCAAGAACCAAATTCCAATTTAAAAATACTTATTTCTTGGCTCTTGGGATTTGGAGCTTGGAGAAATGTAGCGGTTATGAGTGCTGCGCACGGATCATGTTCGCATTCGCGAACTGAAGACACATCCGCTAAAGCGGATTGAATACACGCTGCGCTGGGAATATTGTATCGGAGTAACGGTGTAACGGAGTATCGGAGCATGCGTTGAGCGCTGATGATTCTCCGTTATGTCTTTGCGAGCGAACGCAGTGAGCGCGGCAATCTCCAAAGATTGCTTTGTCCTCTTCGACAAGCTCAGAGTCCTCGCAATGACATCCAACGTTTAATGACTGAATAACTTAATTACTCAATTACTCAGTTACTGTTTTATGTCTTATCGGATTACAACAAGTTTGCTGATTTGTTCACCAATTGTTGACTGGATATGGTAGATATAGATACCACTGGCAATAAATTGGCGTTCTTCGTTGAGCATATCCCACCACTCATCACCACCAGCATCATTCAATACCTGTTTTTGTCCTTGTTCTGGTTCATAAGTGTGAGTATGAAGCAAAGTCTTAACGAGTTCACCGTTGAGATTGAATATTCTGATCGTACACCTATGCGGTAAGTTGATGAATTTCAATTTCCCCGGAAAACGTTTTTGTTCCCATTCATTGTAGAATAAATACGGATTGGGTACGACTTTGACATTTAAACTGAGTTTTGTTACACTATCAAAATATGCGGGGAATGAGTGGATCTTAAAAAGTGCGTTTGCCGGCGCTGGTGCAAATTCAGTATCGGCATTTGCCACCCACACATCGGATATAGAAGGTAACGGGTAACCAGGCATCATCGGACCACCCCGGTTTAAACCAATTAAACCACCGTTAATGTATAAAAACTTGGTATTACGCGTCGCCGGCGGCGTACCATATAATACCAAAGTATCTGATACTTCAAGATGGGACAGGAAACACCAACCATTGGCAAATTCATCGTAGATATGGTTTGGTTCTGGATTATACGGACTATACGCTATCTCCTCACCAGTGATCAAATCTAATACCCTGACACTGTTCGCATTCGTCGGATGATTCATCGTCGAATACCACTCAATACGATAATCATTACCGCGATATGCCCAGAAGGCAAAATAATCTGCCCATGGACCAGGTAGAGAAAGCACAACGAGTGATTCTGGGTAAGAGCCATTTGTCTCAATCGACTCGAAGATAGACCGGTCTGTAGGTAAAGAATCACGCCTGAAATTTATTGCCGCTGAAATTCCGTTGAAGGCTGGAAAAGCATGATCGACATTAATCGTCTGGTTGTCAGTTTCAATATCAATACTATCGATTGCTACCTGGTTTGCATTTTCAATATATGCATTATACAAACTCGGGATCGACACAGTATCGTTTTCATAGCTATTTTGATAGGTAACAGGGCTAAGACATATATAAAAAGGTAATTCATCCATTGCAAGAGGATGTGCGATATTACAGGTAATATTATCAAGGAGTCTGTCATTACCATAAATGATTTCCAAGGAACAAATGCCCGGAATATAATTAGCCGGATCGCGACGTGGTGTTGCACTCACCGGTGTTCTGCAACCTTCAAAAACTAACTCTTGATAACCTGGACCAAGCGTATCATCGTACTTTATTAAATTATAATCAAAAGCTGTGACTGCATAGTAATAGGTAAATCCATTCCGTACATCATTATCGATATATGTATGTACGAGTCCGGAGTTGTCTGCATATATCCTTATTGATTCTGGCTGCACAGTATCTTCAAATGTAATATTATTGAACAAATCATATCTTTCAAGGAGCTGCCAATCATCAGAAACGCAATTTGAGCTTTTCCATATACCATAACCCTCAAAATCATACTGCCGATAATAAGGATCATATAATGGTGAAGTCGGATCATAACCAACCACATCATAATATGGATCTGGCGCATACTCAGGTGCATTGTCCCAGACCAACGTGATCTGAGCATCACCCGGCACACAGGTCAAGCTCGGCGGCGCTGGCGGACCCGGTAATAACCAGTTCATATCATAAATGAACTGGCAATAATGGTCAAGAGGGACAAAAGCTGTATCTGGCCGCTCTTGAAGTGAATCCCAATTAACGAGCATAAAAACGATAGTTATCGTAGCCTCAGAATCAGGCTCAAGTTCAAACGATCCAGCTGACATGAGAAACCTTTGATCATCAGGTTGAGGCGGCTGTGTATCATAGGGCACATAAGTACCGAGTTTGTAATGATATCCAGCCATAGTCATGTAGCGTTCATTGTCAAGATTAGGTTCAAGACTTAAGGTGAACCTTTTAAGCGATGTCATGCCTACCTGGGGGATCTGGTTAGGGTCACGCCAGTCAGGTACACCATCAAGGTCAATATCCCACTTTTCTGGAGGTAGATTATCCCAGTAATAAGCACTGTCTCGTTCATACTGATCAAGGATCCCGTCTTCATCTTTGTCTGCATTTTCTACTAAATCCCACGGGCTTTGGAGAAAATCACACCCGATTGCCTCGGGCCACCAGGGTGGTGCAGGAGTGGGCTCCATCTCATTTTGCCAAACATAGGCGAAATTATCAACATATAGTGATTCCCCATCGATAACAAACCACTGACCAACAATCCCTGAAATGAGATCATTCTGATTTGGCGCTGCTTCATTACCGATATCCGGGTCAGCACAGAATGAGAAAATACAGTCTTTGAGTGTATCGCTCGTTATATTTTTTACGGTCCAGATAAGATAGATCACGCCTTGTAAACCAACGAGTTGCCAGGCATAACCGGTTTGATATACTTCAATGCCTATGGGTCGTGTATCACCAGGGATATGTGCATTTATATCTGTATCATTATAGCAACACCAAGAATCCTGGTGTGAAAAGGTGTCTTGTGGTGCCATGGGAAAGACCGCATATGGAGCAGGCCATGGTGATGGGTGCATATATATTATTGCACATGGATCTTCCGGCTCCTGAGCGGCTAGGCCGGGGACAAATTCTGATTCTCCACCGTGTGGGCCATATCCTATCGTAACAAGCGTATCACCAAGAGAATCTATAACCCCAAACCATATACCAGCACCAAATAAATAGTAGTGACCAGACCCTTTTGGGTAAAACAGTTTACCGATTTTACCGTAATTTGATATCATCAATTCAATCTCATTAATATTATGGATTTTTATTTCTGCCGGGCGGTAAACCTGTTCATTTGCGGGTATTGCTAAAAGTGTGTTTATCAGGATAATAAAAAGTATCATACATTTTTTCATGATTCCTCCTCTCCGGTAAAACAATATCAAACCGTTTTTTACTCGGTATATAATATGATTTTTTGTGAAAAAAGTGTGAAATTACTGGAGTTCGGGAAAAATGTAGTGGTCTGATTTATCAGACTGTGCCCGATGAATCAGGCGACTACAGGTTCGGTTGTTTTGACCCGATGAATCGGGCAACTACAAAGACTAAAAACAACCATACTAACGATCTAAACGTTTTAAATTTATCCCGTAGAATAAAATTCAGCGGGACGATTATAACGTCCTTTAATGACTTTATCTTTTCTTTAAGGTTAATACTCGATCAACGAAAAGATCTCATAGCCCTTTAGTTTTTCTGAACCTTTTAAAAAAGTGAGGTTGATAAGAAAGGCGCAGCCAATAATTTTCGCGCCTAGTTTTTCTACAAGTTGACACGTGGCTTGGACCGTCCCGCCAGTTGCCAAGAGATCATCGAATATCAAGACTCTTTCGTCTGTCTTAAGTGCATCTTTATGTATTTCAATAGTATTTGTTCCGTATTCAAGTGTATATTCCATAGCGAATGTCTCTGAAGGTAGTTTCCCTGGTTTACGGACCGGCACAAAGCCACAATTAAGATTATACGCTACGACACCACCAAATATATAGCCGCGCGCTTCAACCGAAACTACTTTATCAATATCTTTGTTTTTGTATTTACTGACGATCGTATCAATTGCATATTTAAATGGCGCAGGTTCTTTTAACAGGGTTGTAATATCTTTGAAAATGATTCCCTTTTTTGGAAAATCCGGGATATCACGGATATATTGTTTTAGGTCCATATATAATCTCCTTTAAAAAAGAGGGCTGAGACAGGGTTGATAAAAGGCGGAAAGGGGGCTATAGATCTAATGACAAATTCCAAGATCTCCCGAAAATACCCGAAATGAAATTAGAACCAGATTTTCGAGGATACTCGAAAAATTTGCAAATCAAAGATTTCGTATTTTTCGGTACAAATGACAAACCAATGCCAAAGCCCAAATGACAAAATCTAAAATTTGACATTAGACATTGAGGCTTTCCCGTTTTAATCACGTGGATTCTCGTTCCCATAGAACGGAACAATTGACCTTTGATATTTGACATTTGAATTTCTTCATTTATTGCACTTGATAGCCTTATCATGCCTTCTTCTTCCATATTCTGCCTTCTTGTTTAGTATCTTATACCAAAATTATCAAATCCAGAGTCAGTATTATCCCACTTTACATCGATACCTGTGACATGAGCAGCAGGAGGACCGATCTTCAGTTGTTTGATAAATTCATTCACCATGCCCTCATCACCCTCGGCAATAACCTCAACATTGCCGTCAGGAAGATTACGGGCATATCCTTTAATATTATGTTGCTTTGCCATTTTAACTGCGAAAAATCTATAACTGACTCCCTGGACTATACCCTGGACGATTATTTGAGCCTTCATGTCAAAAACTCCTCGAAGATCATTTTCATAGCCTGTGCTGCATTCTTCGCTTTTCTAATGGGTGCGTCAATGTCCCAGGTATTGATACCGATGACCGGGACATTAAACATCAAGCAGTATGCTATTTCAGAAAGCGTACCGTATTTACCGTTGATCGCTACGGCACAATCACAGGTTCGGGCGATAATTATGTTTCTTGCCTCGCTCAAACCAGTGACAATCGGTATGTCAATATAAGGGTTGGCATCTGCTTTATTGTCACTTGGCAGAATCCCAACAACCAAACCATTGGCGCTCTTTGCCCCTTTTGAAGCTGCATTCATGACGCCGCCCATGCCGCCAGTGATCAGAACTGCTCCTCTTTGAGCAATCAAAGAACCAACCTCTTCAGCGATTTTTAGGCTTTTTTCGTCAGGTTCTGAACCACCAATTACCGCTATTATTTTCTTTATCTGTTTTTCTCCCATTCAGCCTTTCTCCTCTACTCCATTTCTCAAATTCGGGGCGGTGGGATTTGTCCCGATTTCCCATTATATATTTTAATTTCAAGGAATCGGGATCCCGTTTCCTTTGTAAGAAGTATAATGATAGAAACGGGAAACCCACGACCTTTATTCTGACCCCTTTCTTATATTATTGTATATATATCTCTCTTTCTTTCATCGGGGCGGTGGGATTTGTCCCGATTTCCCATTATATATTTTAATTTCAAGGAATCGGGATCCCGTTTCTTTTGTAAGAAGCATAATGATAGAAACGGGAAACCCACGACTACCCTTATCATGACTATTTCCTGTAGCCAATATTCTCTTTCTCAGTTATCGGGGCGGTGGGATTTGAACCCACGACCTCATGGTCCCGAACCATGCGCGCTAAACCGCTGCTCTACGCCCCGTACGAATTTTACGCCCGTATTTTGGGAGTGCAATGTCTCCTGACATTGCATGCAACGAG
>JAUWGT010000082.1 GCA_030606265.1 Candidatus Stahliibacteriota bacterium
GTCGTTCAGAAGACCATATCCTGGGCCAAACTAATAATATCACGCAGCTGAGCATGAAATACAATTCAATAACACTCATTTTCCTAAGCCGCGTTATCAGACCGAGTACTGTTACCATAACAAGAAAAAACCCAACACCAATAGATATCATACCTGATTTGATGATTGGCATCATTGTTGTCGGTATGATAAGGAGTGAATAGAATACCAGGTTGTTCCAGACCCTCCTCACAAAATCAAAGAAACCAACTACACCCAATTCCGGATCATATGGATATTTCGCAAGTAGTTGTTCGATGTAACCTGCTTCGTTGGAGATACCAGCGTTTCTGATCTGCCATGGTATGAATATTAAAAGGAACATTACTGCGAGTATACCGGCATATTTCAATTGCTTTTTCAAGATCAGGATCAATACCATACTTATCACAAGAGCGACACCCACGGTACGAATGAACGTCGCGTAAGTCGCAAGGAAAAAAGAAATGTAATACAATATCCTGTTGTCTGTCGAGGCTTTCAAGAAGAAATACACTGCACCCAAAGATAAGCAAAGGTATGGTATTTCCGTAAGAATCCAGTGGTTATAGGTTGTAAAAATAGGTATGGAAAGACAAAAGATCAGTATAATATTGACCTTTTCCTTAAAAAGGTGTCTTCCTATTGCATAAATAAAGTAGGTCATACCCAAACCAGCTAATAGAATGAGCAATTTGAAGACAAACACATTCTTGCCAAATATCAGCATCGGTAAAACCAGAAGCAAAGGTAATCCAAAAGGGTATAGTGTGTGATGGGGTTCTTCAGGTAAATGGATATTCCTGTATCCTTTACCACTTAGCATTGAGTCGGCAAGGATAATGTAAACTGCATTGTCGCCACCCGACGATATTTTGGGGTCAAACAAAATAAATGAAAGAACTAAGTAAACAAGTAAAAAAATCAGCAAAAACTTGTTTTTCTTAATGAGATTTTTACTATACATAATCCATGCTGCAAAAATACTCCAAGTTATTAAGTACTGCCGTGTACTATATCTTGAACTTCTTACCTAAATACAATTCCCTTGCTTGTGCATCATTTATTAAGGTCTGGGCATCTCCCGATAAAAGGACCTTGGCATCGTAGATGAGATATGAACGGTCAGTTATCTCGAGTGTCTCACGTACATTATGGTCAGAAATAAGCACACCAATACCTTTACTTTTCAAATCGAGTATCAGACTCTGAAGCTCCGCCCGTGAGATGGGATCAATACCTGTAAAGGGCTCATCAAGAAGTAGGAATTTAGGCTCGGTTATCAATGCCCGGGCAATCTCCACACGTCTTCTCTCACCGCCGGAAAGCGTGTAGGCCTTCTGCTCTTTCACGTGCTCAAGGTTAAAATCCGCCAATGCCTTGGCTGCTTTAATATCGGCTTGTTTGCGCGGTACGCCGAGTATTTCATATACCGCAATAAGATTCTCAATAACTTTTAGCTTCCTAAAGACACTTGGCTCCTGACACAAAAATGATATGCCCATACGCGCCCGTTTATACATCGGTAAATCGGTTATTGCCACATCATTAAGTGTAATATCGCCTTTATTAGGAGCCAACAAACCAACTATCATATTGAAGGTTGTTGTCTTACCAGCACCATTTGGGCCAAGTAAACCGACGACTTCTCCTTGATTTATTTCCAGGTTCACGCTGTTCACAACAACTCGACGTCCATATACTTTTGTCAGGTTATTCGTTGCCAGCATTTTCTTCCTTTCTCTTTAGACGAAGTATCCCACTGGGCTCGCCGTTAACAATGATCTTAATCGCTTCTCCATCACGGAATATAATGTTTATCTCTTTACCCTCAACAATATTCTTTGATCCTTCATCCGTGTAATACGTAGACCAACCTCGGTGTACGCTGAATGATTCAATCTGCTTATCCTTCATCTTGAACTGACCGGTTTCTCCTCTGAGCTCATTGTTTTTCTCCAGAACAACAGGGTTAACCATGGTGCCGTGATCTTCCTTAAGATCAAAGGAAAACGTATCACAATAGACTGTTATGCTATCGAAAACCACCGTCACTGAGTCAAAACCGAAGAATTCATTGCTCTCGGCCAACAACTTGAATTCCTGAGCATTAACTCGCATCGGCTCCTTGTTCTCACGCATTATTTCCAACCTTGGCCCCTCCATCAAATAACCTTCATCCTTAGCGAGATTATACCAACCTTGACCACCGTATGCCATCAAATTGTTTTTCTTGTCTTCAATCGTCACATCCCCGAACATCTGGACCAGCTCATCTACCCCATCATAGTATAATGAATCCGCCCTGATAATCTCACTACCCGTGAAGAGAACTACGCTGTCCCTCAAATAACCTTTTTTCTCATCAAAGTAATAGACTGCGAACCCTGCATGTATTTTACCGTTCTCATCTATAATACTTACGTCATCGATGAGAATTACGTAATTTTCTGCTTCGTGCAAACTTGCTTCTGAGCATGCGATCTTCAAATGTTCGTCTTCAATCTTGACATTACCCAAAAGATGAATCACGCTTGTACCCTCTTGTTTGATGATCTCAACCTTATCTGCAGAAAAAGGTGTCACACAAAGTAAAAAAAATAAGATCATTCCAAACCCGCTCTACGCATTACTCCTTCCGCTCTCTCACCGATACTCCGTAACACCCCATCTTTGTTTCTCAATTTCGGATGTCTGGCAATTCAATGGGCGATACTCCTTTAGCGTCACCCAGGATTTCAATCTTCTCCAAATACGGATCAGCTCTCAACCCCCGACCTTTAATGACTGTACCATCTTGTTTGATTATCGTCACGGGACAGTCAGTCAATATCTTTTGTGAATCATTTTGCCAGAACAGAGAATCCGTGTAAAGCTTGGTTGAATCGTTTGTCAACACTGCAACACTATCGCCAACAAGAATATTACGCGTTTTCGTATTGAGTATACCTGCCGGTGCGTAAAGTACGGAAAACTCGACTTCTTCCTTATCATAGAATCGTATCTCGACGGAATCAACCTTAATTATCTCATCATATACCCTTGCCCGCACAGCATCAAGGGTATAGACCTTCTTCCCTTTGTTCGTTTCAGTAAGTGAAAACGTATCTATTATTATCTTGGGCTGATCATCATCTAAGCGATCCTGCAACTTGTCTTCCTGGCAACCGGTCAATAGAAATAATCCGACAATTAAACATATCTGCAGGACTTTGTGTTTCATATGTTTAATACCCTCTCACTCTGTTCTCGACTTGTAAAACCAGACATAATCAAGCGGTCGCTGAGTAACTATGCGATCTAGATCACACCCGAGATCAAGGACACCGCTACCATTCTTGCAGTAAGCTGCAAAAGGCACAAGTGGAACGCCGCACAGGTTGCTCAATTTCTTCATCTTAATGTATTTCGCATAGAAACGGTTACCGTCAACAAGGACACCCAATATGCCACCATTTTTAAGGAAACGTACGATCTTCATGCTGTCGTGTTTTGAAAACACCTTCACGTTACCTGATGACCGGAAGCGATCCAGGAGATTATCGAAAAATCTATTGATGCGTGAGTGATTATCATCAGCATACCGGTTAACAAGCACACCTAAATCAAAACCCCTTTTCTCAAGTGCCCGGGGCATCAGTTCCCAAATACCGAAATGGAAAGAATAAAAAATACCGCCTTTTTCCAGAATATTACCATTGTCTTGCACGCCGATATCTTGCCGGCTCAACATAAATCCGATATTACGCGCAACACTATAGACATTTCTTATCGCCAGTTTTCCAATACGCTGCTTCAGGTATTCACGGCGTGCTCTCTGAAACCAGTACAATGTAAACAACCCCAAAAGCGCAAACGCTTCTGTAAAAAATCGCATCAAAGAGTTTCTAATGATGATTTTATAAAATGATAGAATACCGGATTTGGCGCCAATGGCCTTGAGGTAAACTCCGGATGAAACTGTGTACTAATAAAGAACGGGTGTCCGCGCACTTCTGCAATTTCCATCAGCTTACCATTCGGTGATCGACCTGAGAATATCAGGCCTTTTTCGCTCAGTTTTTTTATGTACTTGGGATTCACCTCATATCGGTGACGATGCCTTTCTTCCACCGTATTTTTGGCATATATCTTACGGGCAAGTGAATGCGCTTCTAATTTGCACGGGTAATCACCCAACCTCATCGTACCACCCATGTTCTTGATCTTACGCTGTCCTGGTAAAAGATCAATCACTGGATAGATAGTACTGTCATCGAATTCTGTCGAGTTCGCTCCTTTCATACCGCAGACATGCCGCGCATACTCAATGACCATGCACTGCAAACCAAGACATATACCTAGATAAGGTTTCTTCCTATTCCGCGCGTACGTGACAATCCTTATCTTGCCTTCAACACCCCTTATCCCGAATCCACCGGGAACAAGGATACCATTCACCATACCCAGAGCATTTTCTAGCGCGATCTCATCTTCGATCCGATCACTGTCTATCCATTTCAGTTTCAACCTTGCGTCGTTGGCCACTGCTGCATGGTATAAGGCCTCCATAATGCTCTTGTACGCATCTCTAAGCTCCACGTATTTCCCGCATACGGCGATCTCTACAACCCGGGAAGGAGACTTTGCCTTTTGCACAAAGAGTTCCCATTCTGCTAGATCAGGTTCATCGCGCTCAATACCTAAGCTCGCGAGAATCATCTGGTCAAGTTTTTGCTGGCGGAAAATAAGCGGTATTTCATAGATGCACTCAACATCGACCGCATCGATCACCGCGTCAATCGGTACATTACAGAATAAGGAAATCTTTTTCCGTTCATCCGCAGTTAACCATGAATCACTGCGGCAGAGTAGTATGTCAGGCTGAATACCAATAGCGCGCAGTTCCCTCACTGAATGTTGGGTTGGCTTTGTCTTGAATTCCCGCGCCGCTTTGATAAACGGCACTAAAGTAAGATGGATGTACATGGTATTCTCTTTACCGTAATCAAGTCTCATCTGCCTAACTGCCTCAAGAAATGGCTGACCTTCGATGTCACCTACTGTCCCACCGACCTCTGTGATGACCACGTCAACATTGCTACTGTTAGCCAACTGGGTAATCCTTGATTTTATCTCATTCGTTATATGCGGCACGACTTGTACAGTCTTACCAAGGTATTCACCGCGTCGCTCTTTGGATATGACCGAGAAGTAGATTTGGCCGGTCGTGATATTATTCTCCTTGCTCAACGAACTGTTAAGGAACCGCTCGTAATGCCCGAGGTCTAAATCGCACTCAGCACCATCCTGAGTAACAAAAACCTCACCATGCTGGTAAGGATTCATAGTACCCGGATCAACATTGATGTAAGGATCGATTTTTTGCATGGTCACATTGAGGCCGTATGATTTGAGAAGTAAACCAATGGACGATGTAGCAATCCCTTTACCCAGTGAAGAAACAACACCGCCTGTAACAAAGATATATTTAGTATCCATGTTCAAAAGTATAGTTAAAAGCACCCCTATGTCAAGGAATAGCTAAATACAGACAAGATAGATAATAGATGCTAGATGAGTGATACTAGATTTTAGATGATAGATAAAAAACGACACTTGTCATTGTGTCATCAGTAATCAAGTCATTACTCTCCACTCCTGACTCTCTCTGTTCTTTACTCTCTGCCCTATGCTCCTAGCTCTTTGCCCTCTGCACAATGCCGTATTCTTTCATCTTCAAACGTAAGGTGTTGCGGTGAATACCCAGACGTTTGGCAGTTTCGGAAAGGTTCCAATCCGTTTTATCAAGAACCTTTCTGATATGTATTTTTTCAATTTGCTGCATCGATTCAACACTACCTGCAGATTCATCCGGTTCTACGCTCAAAGGCAGATCCTCTGCCTCAATAATTGAACCACGGCAAAGAACGACTGCCCTTTCTATTACGTTTTCCAGTTCCCTAACATTACCTGGCCAGTCATACCGGAATAATTTATCAAGGGCACCCTTTGATATCGTGCTGATCCTACGGTTACAGCGGCAGGCGAATTTGCCTATGAAGAATTCAACGAGCGGTTTGATGTTTCTTTTGATCTCGCGCAGGGGCGGTAGATTTATTGAAATGACATTTAGACGATAGTACAGGTCTTCGCGGAACGTATTGTTTGAGATTTTCTTCTTTAAATCCTGATTCGTCGCTGAGATCAACCTGAAATCTGATTTTATTGGCGTATTACTCCCGAGCCGTTCGAATGTGAATTCCTGAAGCACGCGCAAGAGCTTTACCTGGATGCTCAACGATAAATCGCCGATTTCATCAAGGAATAAGGTTCCTTTATGGGCAAGCTCGAATTTTCCTATTTTGCGCTTTTCAGCACCGGAAAAAGCACCGCGTTCATAACCAAAAAGTTCGCTTTCAAGAAGCGTTTCAGGAAGAGCAGCACAGGAGATTGGGATGAAACGGCAATTCTTGCGCCGGCTTGCCTTGTGGATCAAACGGGCGACAACTTCTTTACCCGTACCAGATTCACCATTGATCAACACCGTGGAATCTGATTTCGCGATGCGTGAAACTAAACTCAGAACCTCTTTCATCTTCTTGTCCTGAGCGACAAATGATTCAGTCTCCAGGTTTTCAGCAACCTCTTCTCTCAGCAGTTCAAGCTCCCGGTGCACGTGCTGCTCCTCGTGGATACGCTCGATAATAAGTTCCAGTTCATCGAGGTTGATCGGCTTACTTAAATAGTCGTAGGCGCCAATCTTCATGGCTTTAACTGCAGTTTCAACTGTACCATAACCAGTAAGGATGATGAAGTACATTTCCGGGTCAATTTCCTTCATCTTTGTCATGGTTTCAATCCCGTCAATCTCCGGCATTTTCAAATCAAGTATTGCAAGATCAAATCCTTTATCTTGATTCTTTTCAATCGCTTCGTGTCCCGAAACCGCAGTTGTTACTGTATAATCTCGCTTCTTTAGATAACCGGCGAGCAGACTGCGCTGCGCCTCATCATCATCAACAATAAGAATATGCATACTTTGTAGTATAGCAAAATATCGACAAGATGTCAATTGGGAAAGAATGTCTTGGGGTATCGGGGTAACGGAGTATTGGAGCATGCATTGAGCGCTGAGAATTCTCTGTTGTGTCTTTGCGAGCGAACGCAGTGAGCGCGGCAATCTCCAGAGATTGCTTCGTCACTCGCTAAAAAAATACAGCGGATTCCTCGCAATGACATCCAAAGGTTCAACGTTCCAACCTTTGGTTCTTGGTTCTTGCTTCTTGGGTTATTAAGTTATTATCGCCTTACTCCCTACGCCCTACTCTCTACGCTCTTGGCTCTTGTCCCGATTTATCCCGCTTCGTATTATAATTCTACAAATAGGATTACGGGATTTATCATTTTGGATTATAATATATAGGAAAATCGTGGATCCCGCAAAGCGGGAGGATTTGGAGCTTGAAGAAATGTATTCTCTAACGGGGTCAACCCTTACAAGAATGGTAAGTGGTTATTGGGTTAGGAAGCGGGAATAAAAGATATAGATTCATTAAACAATCCAGCATCTAAACCGCATTATTCATACTAAATTTACCTAATTTTGCGCAAACGTAATACCAGCTTGACATTGTAACATTTTTAGATCATAGAGAAATTTAACACACTGTTTTTTCTATTGTCATTGCGAGGGAGTGAAACAACCGAAGCAATCTCAATCTGGGATTGCCACGCTCATCCTGTTCTTTGGCAGGATTCGCTCGCAATGACAAGAACCCTGATGCTGTCAAAGAGCAATATTGACAACGCTTTACAAAAAGTGGAGAGGACTCCAGCATCTTGTAGGCTTGACCCCGTTAGAGAATCTACCACCAAGCACTTATAATAATTGATACTGTAAAAATCATTTATACCTGTTGATGGAATTAAGTTGAAGTTAACATAGGATTCTCTAACGGGGTTGACATTTTTTATAAATAAAGTACAATAATAAAAGAAGGAGAAATGCAGATTTTTATGTTTTTATTTTTAATCAGTCTTACTGACTCTAATGAAGCTATTCTTGTAAGGGATACGGTTATTATTGATTCAGTGCCATTTGTTAAATTCTGTTATGGATCTTCACCACAGGCGGCGGCAATGATATTATGGTATTGGGACCCGAGGGATTATGGAAGACTTGTTGACTTCTTCTATGACTTCCAAGATAGTACTAATAACATACCTAATGTTATCAGGGAACTTGCCCTGGCAATGCATACTGATACGATGATGGGAGGAACCTATATCAGTAATATCGGGCCCGGTATTATTTATGTCACCGATTCTCTAAATAGTTATGATTTTCAATCCCAGACATCAACCCAGGGCGGTCCATGGAATCAATATAACTTCTCCTGGATAAAAAATGAGATTGATAATGGTAGACCGTGTATCTGGAATGTGTTACATTATTATTATCTAGGGCAGTTCATTAATACATCTCTCTGTGCGATTGGTTATATCATCGCGCCGCCTGATACATTCGTTATTGTAAAAAATTTCTGGGGTTGGGCAGAGGCCTGGCCATTATGGACCTATTATCAGGGCATATATTCTTGTGATTATGTGGTTACCGTGGTCCCTGGTGGTGCAAATCCCAATAACATATTTATCACCTATCCCACTGATTCTGGTATTGTCTTTCAATATAATACACCAGTTGATATTACCTGGGATTCATACGGCAGTGATATTGATTATGTGAAACTCTGGTATGCCTCGTCATACGATTCCACTGAATGGACATTGATTGACTCTTTGGCACCGAATACTGGTATTTACACCTGGATTGTGCCAAGTGAATCTTTATGTGCGCGCATCAATCTGCAGGCATTTAGTGTCCTTGACTCCCTTGAGGCGGCAGATGGAAGTTTTTATAGTTTTACAACCGAGCCAACTGGTATTTCAGAAGAGAATACAAATATTACAGAGTTCACATTTAATATTTCGCCAAATATATTTACTAATCGTCTAAATATCGAATTTTCATGTTCCGAGCCCATTTCCCTTGAAATCTATGATATTTCAGGCAGGCTCATTCGTTTTCTCCCTATTAATCTGTGTTATCAAAATAAATCCGTGTGTTGGGATGGAACAGATAATAAGGGCAAAAAGGTTTCATCGGGTATCTATTTTGTGTCTCTGAAGCAGAAGAATAAGATCTCGGTGAAAAAAGTAGTTCGCTTGGTTGAATAACAGCCAATCGACAACCAGATTTTAAGCATCAAGGATTTCATAGGAATTGATGAAAAATCTAAAGGGTTAATTCCAATATTTTTTATAGTAATGGACCTGACCCCCTGGGGTTTTTTGATATTAATTTTAATGAATTTAATATTCTTTATTTAGTTATTGACTGAGATAAAGGTATAAAAATTCCTAAATATAATATTTCTGAAATTAAGGACAGATAAAAGTAAGAGAATACACTTCTTCAAGCTCCAAATCCTCCCGCTTTGCGGGATCTACAATTTTCCTATATTATAATTCAAAGTGACAAATCCCGCAACCCTATTCGTAGAATTATAATACGAAGCGGGATAAATCGGGACAAGCTACAAGAGCGTAAGGCGCTCAATAACTTAATTACCTAATAACTTAATAACCAGGAAGAAGAGAGTAGGGAGCGATATAACCCCTCACCCTTACCCTCTCCCCAGAGGGGCGAGGGACTAAGAGAGGTGGGAGCGATTTTCCAGTCGCGATAACCGTTCACGCTAGTGAACCATAACCGTTGCGAACCTGTCTTGAGCTCTGTCGAGAGAGCGACCAGTCCCGCACGCAGTGCCATTCCCCTCGTGTCTCCAGCGTAGCGCGGGCTTGACCCCGTTAGAGAATCTACCACCAAGCACTTATAATAATTGATACTGTAAAAATCATTTATACCTGTTGATGGAATTAAGTTGAAGTTAACATAGGATTCTCTAACGGGGTTGACATTTATTTGCATTCATTTATAATACCCCATGAAAATACTGGTAACGAGTGCTTTACCATATGCGAATGGTAACCTACATCTTGGACATATTGCCGGTGCTTATTTGCCGGCTGATATTTATGTCCGTTATCAGCGGTTGAAGAAGCAGGATGTAGTTTACATATGTGGCACTGATGAACATGGTGTTCCGGTGACAATTAGTGCGGAGAAGCAAAACAAAACGCCGAAGGAGATTGTCGATCATTATTACCGAGCAATAAAAAATTCGTTTGAAGATTTTGGAATGACATTTGATAATTTCTCACGCACAACACTACCCATCCATCATCGAATGGCTCAGGATTTTTTCTCAAAGATATACAATAAAGGATTTATATACCTCAAGCAAACAGAACAATTTTATTGTCCAAAATGTAGTCGTTTCCTTCCGGATCGTTACATCA
>JAUWGT010000011.1 GCA_030606265.1 Candidatus Stahliibacteriota bacterium
AGAAAGAATTATTGGTAAAATTGTCAGTGATGTTCTGACACAGCTAAAGACAGGTGAGATTGGTGAAAAAAAGATTATTGGCATCTTGAAGAGAAATGTTCCTGAAAAGACTTATGCTGGAGAGCTTGAAGCTCTGGAATATACTGCCGAATCAATTGTGGCAATCATAGCAGATTTCGGTAATTGGTACAGAGTCAATAATCTCGTGCAGGCTTTGAAGCCGGTCATTCCTGAGAATTTAAAGAATGACAGGGGTTTCTTGGATGATTTACGAGATTATTGTTGGGAGATAAACGAGGACTGGCTTGCTGTGGAGAGCTCAAAATATGCCGATATTATCAACCCCGAAGGCGGCGTGAAATTGACTGCGCAGCAAACAGGAATGCCTATAATCTATATGGACATAGATAAACAAATAATAAGAAGTCAGGCTCTAAGTCTCTTCATTGCAATATTTTTGGTATTTCTTCTGCTATCTTTCCAACTGAAGTCTCTGATCGGTGGGCTAATATCAATATCGCCTATCATTCTTACTATTCTCATCAATTTCATTCTGATGGCGGTTCTTAATATTCCATTAGATATAGTTACGGTCATGATTGGCAGTGTAGCAGTTGGGATTGGCATTGACTACACGATTCACTTTATCAACAGATTCAGGCTTGAGTTTGGAAAAGGAAAAACTGAATTGGAGGCTTTGGATAAAACACTGGAAACAACAGGGAAAGCGATTCTTATCAATGCCATCTCTGTAATGATGGGATTTCTGGTTCTGGGTCTGGGGAGTATAGTTCCTATGCAGCGATTTGGCTATCTGATAGCATTTACGATGATAACCAGTGCTTTAGGAGCTATTACATTTTTGCCCGCCTTGATTCTTGTCACGAAGGCTGGTTTTATTGGTGATTTTGAAAGATTTATTGCCAGTACCAAAAATCGGCTGGCAAGCAGTAGGGATTTATTGAGAACAAATCAAAAGAAAGGAGGAAAATAAAATGAAAAAGTTGATTCTAAGAAATTTTGTGGTATTCAGTATACTAATGTGTGTGTCTTTGTGTTGGGCACAGGACGAACAATTATCTGCTGCTCAGATTCTAGAGAATGTTGACGATGTCATCAATGCACCACAGGACCAAGATCTAAAAATAGAACTTATTCTGATTGATGAAAATGGCGAAGAGAAATCGCGTGAGATGAAAATGCTTCAAAAAGGAAGTAATAAAAGGATGGTGAAGTTCCTCTCACCAGCCGAACAGAAAGGAATTGCGTTCCTTTCTTTACCCGATGATATTATGTATCTCTATCTGCCTGCTTTCAAAAAAATTCGGCGGATAGCTTCCCATGTAAAAAATACTAAATTCGCTGGAACTGACTTTACGTACGAAGATATGGAGGCAAAGAGATACTCAGAAAAATACGACCCAAGTTTGCTTAAGAAAAATGATGAACATTATGTTCTTCAGCTAAATCCCAAAGAAGGGTTGAAGACAGATTATTCAAAATTGATTATGTGGGTTAGAACTGATAACTTCTATTCGACCAAAATTGAGTTTTACAACAGAGGAGGAAAATTGTACAAGGTTATGACAAGTAATGATATTGAGAAAGTGGATGGCTACTGGGTGTCGATGAAAAATGAAATGGAAGATTTAAAAGCAGACCACAAAACGAGAATGATTTTACAGGAAGTGAAATTTGATTCCAATCTACCTGATAAATACTTTACTGAACGATATTTGAAGAGGTAGGATTTGTAAAATGGTAAAAAAGAACGCGGGTATCATCGGCATCGGTGCGTATCTGCCTGATAAAATACTCACTAATGCCGATTTAGAAAAGATAGTTGATACCTCTGATGAATGGATTGTATCTCGATCAGGTATTCGAAAAAGACACATCGCTGATGCAAATGAAGCGACCTCTGATCTTGCCGCGCATGCAGCATCAAAGGCTATCAAGGATGCTCAACTGAACCCGGGCGATATTGACATGGTGATCGTTGCAACTATAACGCCGGATATGATGATACCATCAACCGCAACCCGTGTGCAGGGGAAAATAAAAGCTACCCATGCCTGTGCATTTGACATTGAGGCTGCCTGCTCTGGATTTGTGTACGGCTTAGCTATTGCCAAGAGCTTTGTGTTGAATGGAGAAATGAGGAATATCGTTGTCATAGGTGCGGAAATACTCACGAGGTATGTTGACTGGAATGATCGAACAATGTGTGTTCTCTTTGGCGACGGAGCTGGGGCTGTTGTTGTCTCTACAGTTGATGCAGAACGAGGTCTGCTCGGCTTTCACCTTGGTGCTGATGGAAACACACCAAGGAAGTGGCTCATGTTGCCCGGAAGCGGTTCATTCAACGGATCTGTTCCTGTTTCGGAAGATCGAAAGGATTTTATGACCATGGATGGAAAAGCTATCTTCAAATTCGGTGTGAGTATTCTACCGAATATTATTAACAAAGCTCTCATACAATCTCACCTGACAAGCAATGACATCAAACTCATAGTACCTCATCAGGCAAATATCCGCATTATTGAATCAGCAGCCAAACGATTAGGGCTTGGTATGGAAAAATTCTACGTGAATATTGACCAACGAGCAAACACCTCGGCAGCATCAATTCCAATTGCCATGTCCGACGCCAAGAATGAAGGGAAACTCCAGAATGGTGATACGATTGTGCTGGCTGGCTTTGGTGCTGGATTAACCTGGGCAAGTATTGCCCTGGTGCTTTAATTGTATTTAAACGTTAATAGAAGGAGTGAAAATGACATCCATTGAATCTTGCAATGTTACGGCGGTTGTCTGTGCGTTTAACGAGGAGCACACAATCTTTGGTGTTCTCCAAACACTTTCTCAAAATCCACTCTTAGATGAAATTATTGTCATTAATGATGGATCAACAGATGGAACCTCCGCAGTATTGAAAGCTTTCAAACACAATACAAGGATTCATGTCATTGAGTTTTCTGAAAATAAAGGAAAGGGAGCTGCAATGGCTGAAGGTATTCGACGCTCAAACGGAGACATTTTGCTTTTTGTTGATGCCGACCTGCTGAACTTTGATACTCGATATGTTGACGAACTCATCCGCCCTCTGCTTGAGGGAAAAGCAGACATGGTTGTGGGGCATCCAACGACGAACAATACTATAGACAAATTCGATCCTTTCAAGCAATTGGCAGGCGAAAGAGCTGTGTTAAAAAAAGACATACTACCCCTGCTGACAAGAATTGAGAAATCAAGATTTGGGGTCGAGACATTGATAAATCTTTACTATCAGATTAATAAAAAAAGGGTGCAGAGTATAGCACTTCGTGGCCTCATTCATCCAGTAAAGTTGCAGAAATATACCACACCAGAGGCGTTGTGGATGTACTCAAAAGCAACATATGAGATAATAAGGACAATGGTGGTCAATTACTCATTGGTTATTTTCTTTGTGTGGAACATATTTAGATTAAATATATCAGAAATAACAAGAAGGATATTTTGAACTAACAGGAGAAATGGTATGAGAAACAAAGCACTTTTGATGATCATAAATGGCATATTATTATCTTTTACCCAACCCTCAGAAGCACAAGGGATATGGAGTGGTTATTTACAGACTGATAATCGCCTCCGTTTGTATGACGATTATGAATTTTCCTGGCAGGAATATCGGCTTAACCTAGAACTCGAAGTAAAGCCGTCTGAAAAGGTTAAGTTGTACAGTGAAGTTTGGCTCAGGTCATGGGGTTTTCCTGTAGTGCAAAGTAGTTCTGATCTATTCAATAAAGATAAAGTCTCGCCCTGGAATCTGGCTTTCAGAGAAGCATATCTTGACCTTTACGGCTTTATCTCTGATAACCTTGATCTTCGTATAGGAAAACAGCGCATCGCCTGGGGCACAGCAGATAAACTTAACCCGACAGATAACCTGAATCCGCCTGATATTGAAGACATCTGGGATTTTGGAAGACATCTGGGGTCTGACGCAATAAAGGGCTCTTATTATATGGATGATTTCACCTTTACCGGCGTTTATGTTCCAATGTTTACACCTGCAGTTTTGCCACGAGGAGATTGGTCTGCTGCCTTATCACCGTCCATGGAGATTCAAGAAGGGTTGATTTTGAGAAACTTGACTGATTCAATCACTATGCCAGCGTACAAGCCTGAAGAGAGTTCAATCGCTGGGATCAAAGCTGCAAACAGTATTTTTGGGTTTGATTTTTCTCTCAGTTATGTCTATGGACGGGATTATCTACCTTTGGCACAAAGGATCACCTTCACGCCTACTTCTGTTCCAGGAGAGGTTGATATCCATAGTGAACTCGTCTTTCCAAGGATGCATATTCCAGGGATTGATATGGCCGGTTCAATCATGGATATTGGAGTATGGGCCGAAGCCGCGGTCTTTTTCCCTGAGGAGATTGAACTGATCATTGACCTCTCTGGTTTAGGAATGGGTATTCAAGATTCAATTGCCTTAGCTGACGATCCTTATGTGAAATATGTAATTGGTGCAGATTATACTTTCAAGAATGGGATATACATAAACGGACAGTATTTGCACGGTTTTGTTCACGAACGTGGCAATGAGAATATGGAAGATTACTTTCTCTGCGGCATTGAAAAGAGCTTCCTTGATGATGAATTGAAGATAACGATGGCGGGTGGCGTAGAAATCAAGGACTATAATGAAATCGAAAATAATTATGCCTATATCTTCTCGCCTGAAATTGCATATCGTCCACTGGATAATGCTTCAATAAAGATCGGTGGGTTGTTTATAGACGGAAAAGACAACACGACATTTGGTAGAGTAAAAAAAAGTGACGAGATGTCCATTAAGATAAGTTACAATTTTTGACATGATCAGAGTTGAGTAGATAAGTTTGTTTATGAAGGATCAAATATGTTCAGATGACAGAATTCGCGATAAACTATTCAGGTATAATATCATTATTCTGTGGTGTGGAGGCAGATCATCTATGATTTGGTTTGAAGAAACAACGGGAGTGCAGACGTTCGGTTTAGCACTTGTTGGAGGAAGAAGAAGAGCATGAAATTTACAGTGCAGTTTTATAGTAAGCGTGGCTACGTCAAGACTGTTGTCAACGAGACTATCACTTCGGGACTTGGAGAGCAAATAGCAGAAGAGACAGTGAAGATAGCTCAAGAAAACAACTCTAACCTTCTATTAATAGATGTGCGGAAACTCAATATTGAGACCAATGCACATGAAATCTACGATCTTCCGGGACATCTTGGCGAAAAAAGCAATCTGTCTCGTCGGTATATGCTTGCCCTTGTTGTTGCAGAGGATATTGATGATCCTGAATTTTTTGAAACAGCTTCAGTTGACAGTAGGTGCTATGTTAGGGTATTTGATCGACTTAAAGATGCAGAAGAGTGGTTAGTCTCTAATTGAATTCTTCACCTAACTAATCTATGAGGCATTACATGAAATTGCAGCTACTAAGCAAAAGGAGATTTTGTTGTTGGTAAGTTTTTCTTGTTACAAATATGCCCATTTTAGAAATCTTATCAATTTCAGGTCTTCCTTTTTCATTCGTAATTTTCGTTACACAAATTATGATTTCAATGATGAAGTGAAGATTATCTTATGTTAGATAAAATGTGCCTTCAACTAAACAGCAATTTGGTTAATGGTGAATTATGATACAAATATTATTTTTTGTGTTATCTGCAAATCCCTTTTATGAGGCGAATTTTACTTCTTTGCCCATACGTTCGATAAGCGTCTTTTCAAACCCTGCGGGTTTAGGAATCCAACGTGGTGCCGAGTCATTCTTTACATATCATCCTGATAGACTAATGAATGCCTCTTCCTTAGGCAATTTGGGGCTTGGTATAACGAGAATGGACAGTATAACATACTACGAGATCGGATTGGGTCTAAAATTACCTGGCGCATTCTCACTGGGTTATGCCTATCAATTTGACATCAAAGACTATGGCATTTCCAGTCATATCTTTGGTTTTATTTGTCGTCCCAGTCCTAAGCTTTCTCTGGGTTATAAAACAACATTAGGTAGTAAATGTCATATGTTCGGAGGAATCAGTATAAAACCTTTAAAGAAGTTTCTTACACTAAGTTGTGATATTGAATATGAAGGAATTGATAGCATTTTCAATTATTATTACGGAGCAATGATTCAACCTTTAGATGGTGTTCAGCTCAATTTCTATGCTGACAAAGAATTTAATTGGAATACCGGAACCGAATTGACCTTTGGTAAAATCAAGGTTGCCGGTAAGTACTCAAACATGGACAAAAAGTTTAGTGGCGGCATTATAGTCTCAGCACAGAATTTTAAAAAATTAAAGTATGATTATAGATAGCAAGAGTGTGAATAACACACCCAAGAAACCCGATTGGCAGGGAAACGGTTCTGAATTGCTTGATACTATAAGACGTGTCAAGGATAAGGCTGTTCGTCGCGGATTTCTCGAAATAGATCTCCCATATGAATTCAGCGATACTTTTAGATATCCCGTTGTTATTGAAGTTGAAAGTTCAGGTTCAGTAATTGAATCAATAGCCATCGCTTTCAGAATTGATAAAGACATGGGTGCAGCGAAGAGTACAATCGAAGAAAGTATCATTGTGCCTGAAGTGCTGAGTGCCTTTACGCGAGATAATCTCATAAATTATTTCGCTGATATCGTCGAAAAACAGAGTAAACTGTCCTTTTATCTAAACAAAAACCCGGTGAAATTCAAAAAACTAAAATTTTATAAACTGACGAATGAACAGAAAATAGTATTCAATGAATTTCTCATCATGGCTGTTGAAAGAGCTTTGGAAAAAAGAAAGCAAACAATATGATTTATTCTGTACTGATCACAGTCTGCTGTTTCTTTACATCCGTTGATAACCTCAATCCTCCAGAAGTTCAAGTTTTAATCCAGACGGGTCTTAAATTTGCCTACGCTGAAAAATTTGACAGTGCTCAGATATATTTTGACGAAGTTATTAAACTTTTTCCTGAAAACCCTGCTGGATATTTTTTTAAAGCCGCACTCTTACAGTTGAAAATGATGGATCAATGTCAATATTTGGAAGAAAAAGAATACCTTTTATTAATGGATCGGATTACTCAATGTGCTGAAAAGCTATTAGAAGAAAAAGAAAACTTATGGGCGCAATTCTATCTGGGGAGCAGCTACACCTACCGAGCTGTGTACGCAGGATTCAAGGGCGATTATTTCGAAACATTCAAATATGGTGTAAAGGGAGGCAAATTACTCCAAAATATAATCAAAAAAGATACGACTTTTTACGATGCTTACTTAGGTGCTGGTTCTTTTGAATATTTCTGGGCGCGTGCTGCCCGCTACTTACCAGTGCTCAAACTCGCTGGTGGTGATGCCAACGAAGCCATACGGAAGTTGCATGCGGCTTCAGAAAAAAGTCTGTATTCAGGACCCACTGCAAAAAATTCATTGGTCTTTATTTATGGAGAAGAAGGAGATTTCAACAAGGCAGATAGTATTATTGATGGTTTGTTGTCAAAATATCCAGATTCAAGGACTTTTTTATGGAACAAAGCAGAATTGGAGTTTAATAAAAAAAATTATCTCGTAGCTGCTGATTTATATAACAACCTTTTTTCAATATATAACTCCCAAAATAATAAGAATTATGCGAACTTAGCCCAGTGTAAACTTTTTATAGGAAAATGTTTTTATGAATTAAAAGAACAAGAGAAAGCTAAACAGGCATTAAAGAAAGTAATAAGTTTCAAAAAATATTCCGATGAATATCCCCAAATTAAGATTCATTGCCGGGTCGCATATGGTCTGCTCAGTCGCATATTTTAAACACAAATCGCGCGAACAACAGCGAATTATTATTTAGCAATGCTTTGCTGAGACGAATCCCGCAAAGCGTTGAAAATAAAGGAAAAATTGGCCCCTTGACATTTTGCAAATAATGAGTATAATATAATACTATGAAACCAAATTGGTCATTTAGTTCGAAATTGGATGATATAAAAAATATTGCCTTAAAAGATACTCGACTTGCTGTTATCAAAGCTGCCCAGAATATTTTTGCGAAATTTGGTTATAAGAAAACAACTGTCGATGATATTGCCAGAGCCGCGCATAAGGTAAAGAGTACAATATACCAATACTTTGAAAGTAAAGAAGATATCTTCCAGACTATCGTGGAAAAGGAAAGTCAGATATTGAAAGAGGAGATAAAAAAAGCAATTAAGGCGCAGGATAACCCCAAAAAGAAATTGCTTACTTATGTTATTACAAGAATGCGGGTTCTCAAGGATCTGTCGAATTTCTACAATGCACTCAGGGATGAATATCTCGAGCATTTTGTTTTTATTGAGAAGATAAGGAAGAAATATCTTAAGGATGAAATCAATACGATCAAGAAGATTTTGAAAAATGGCGTTGACCAGGGTACTTTTGTGATAAACGATTTAGAATTAACTGCTTGTATGATCGTCATTGCCTTAAAAGGATTGGAATATCCTCTGATTGAAGAGATTGAGGTTTTGAGTAATGAACAGGGCATTGACAGTCTATTAGGCGTTCTATTTAGCGGCATAGAAAAAAGGTGAAGTTTTTTTTCATGAAATCGAACCAAATGACCGAACTGGTTTTATGGTTTAAAAATTTGAATATGCCAAAGTTTTAAAAATTGGCTATTACCTATGATAGAATAGTCGTTTGTATTAATCTGTTTACGGTAGTGTAAACAGAAAGGAGATTAGATCATGAATATGCAAATAGGGTACCAAAAAAAGGTAGCAAGAGAGCTAAAATATAGAAGAGTTTATTCGCCTTTAGTCAATACGGCAATCACTGCTTCGAGGATCAACGTCTTGAGAGAAGCAATGCTTGCAATGCTTGTGCCGGTAGTAGAAAAGTCACTACTAATCTCACAAGGAAAAGTCGTAAATAAAAGAATCTTAAAGGACAAGACCGATATGATGATGGCAGTAATCTACTCGGCACTCAGAGCCAGGATCCACAAAAAAACAGTCCAGATATTAATGAAAGACATATTTCTAAATCAGGAGGCAAAATCAAAGGAGTACGAGTTTCAGGTGAAGCATGGTTTTGTACCGCCGGCGTTTATTAACATAGCTCCGGGTAAACAGTGTAATCTTAAATGCCTGCATTGCTACGCCAATGCCTCAACTGATAAAGAAAAGTTGTCTTATAAAGTATTCTCGAGAATCATTAAAGAAGCCAAAGATAACTGGGGAGCACACTTTTTTGTTATCACTGGTGGTGAGCCAACTTTGTGGAAGGATCAAGGCTATACACTTCTGGATATTGCCGAGAGAAATCAGGATTGTCTATTTCTAGTCTATACTAATGGAACCTTGCTTCATGGTGAAACGTTGAAAAGGCTTTCAAAACTCTGTAATATTTTACCGGCGATTTCTGTCGAAGGTATGGAAGAGGCGACTGATGCAAGAAGAGGAAAAGGATTATTCAAGAAAATCGTTAAGGTAATGAATAATCTGCGGGATGAAGATATTGCTTTCGGGATTTCAGTTACTGCTACAAGGGAAAATTATCGAGAAATACTCTCCGATGAATTCATTGATTATTTCTTTAAGAAATTGGGTGCAAGTTTTGGCTGGCTATTCCATTATATGCCCATTGGTAGAGCACCCAACCCTTCACTCATGCCAACACCTGAACAGCGTCTCTGGATGTGGCAGCGCTCCTGGGATATTGTCCGTAAAGAAAAAATCATGTTAGGCGATTTTTGGAACCACGGTACAGTTAGTAATGGCTGCATTTCAGCAGCAAGACCTGGCGGTTATTTTTATATTGATTGGAATGGCAATATCATGCCCTGCGCATTTTTTCCCTATTCAACAATGAATATCAATGACATATACAAAGATGGAAAAACAATCAATGCAATCTTTGAAGATCCATTCTTAAAAGCAATACGATCTTGGCAGCAGAACTACGGCTGTCTAAATGCAAAATTGGATGCACAGACAGATTGGCTCAGACCATGTCCAATGAGAGACCACTATGCCACTGCTCGAAAAGTGGTTAACAAGTACCATGCACGATTGATTGATGGTAATGATCCGGTTATGAGATCCAAGAGGTATGCTAATGAAATGATAGAGTTTGATCGCAATTTAGAAGAAAAGGTCGGGACTTTCTGGTGTGAAGAATATATTAAAAATGGTCAACCCTCTTGTAATCAATCTTAAGACAGAACTTGAGATATTAAAAAAAGATGGTGCAGTAATTGGCATCTCAGGAGGAATTGATTCTGCAGTTACTTTGAAATTGCTCGAACAATGTCTACCTAAAGATAAAATTCTTCCAATGATTCTTCCAGAACGAGATAGCGATCCTAAGCGTATCTGTATGGCAAAAAAGATATGTCGAGATTACGACTTTAAGAAAATTTCAATTACATCAATCCTTCGGAAATTGGGCATTTATCACGACTTCAAAAATTATTTCTTCATTCCGCGTAGAATAAAGGAGAAATATAGTCGGGAGAGATTTAGACAATCTGGTAAAGATATTTATTTACGTTTTCTGAACAGTAAATTAGATCCTGATTTGCTCAAGGCTTTGGGTTATCTAAGGATTAAGAACCGTATTCGAATGGCAATTATCTATCACCATGCAGAAATCAGAAATTATGCAGTCGTTGGTACAATAAACAAAACAGAATACCTCTTAGGATTTTTTGTACCTTTTGGTGATGGTGTTGCAGACATCATGCCCCTTTTAAATCTTTATAAAACTGATGTATATAAAATTGCACGAGAGCTGGAAGTTCCGGAAGAAATTATTAACCAGGCACCATCACCTGATCTAATTCCAGGCTTGAGCGATGAATTAATTTTGGGGATGAATTATCAAAATATTGATAGAATTCTTGACCAAATTGAGCAGAATAAAAGTCTTAATACTACGAGTAATGAATTTAGATATATCGCAGAAATATTTGAGCGTGCCAAGAGACTCCGTGCTTTCTTATTCACGGCATCCAGAAGTGCTGCGCATAAAAAAACAAAACAGGAGGTATTAGTTGAACAATCATTTAACCGCAATTAATTACTCAGAATTAGAACTTATTTTTTGTCTTAAGATTCTGAAATTGAATTCCCTGCATTATGGTTATTGGAAATCAGGAGATGAGATAAATATAAATAACTTAAAAAAGGCACAGGAAAGATATGTTAGATATTTGATAAAATTCATCCCTCGCGGTATAAAGGATATCATGGATGTTGGTTGTGGTGTTGGCGACAACGTAACTGCCCTTGCTAAAAAAGGATACCGAGTTATTGGGCTCACGCCTGATAGATATCAATATAGGATACTAAAGGGCATAAACAATAGGAATGTATCCTTCGAATTGAAAAAATTCGAAAATTTTTGGACGGTTAAGAAATTCGATTGTATCCTGATGAGTGAATCATCAAATTATTTTGATATGGATATCGGGTTAAATAAATCAAGGGATTTATTGAAAAAAAGCGGCTATTTATTGGTTGCAGATATGTTCAGAAAGAACCTGAGTAAGGAATTTAGTGGAACCCATGTCGAATCCGAATGGATACAATGTGCAGAAAAATATGGTTTCAAGGTAATCAAGCAAGAAGATATTACACAGAATGTTCTTCCAACCTTAGTTTTTGGAGAAAACATGTATCGCGAATACCTTGTTCCCATTGAGGAGATAATTGATGGTTATTTTGAGAAATCAAGTCGGGTAAGGGCTAAAATAATAGAGTTTCTTTTTGCGAGAGATGTCAAACGATTATTTTCCTTAAAGGATTATTTATTCGAGCGATTAAATAGCAATTTGTTTAGTGAGAAAGCAAGGTATCTCATTTATCTCTTACAGCAGAAAGGTTGACAAATGTTCAAATTGAGGTTAAGTTAGTATATAAAAACGGAGGTGAATTGTATGGAAAATATTATAGAGGAAATGCTTCTTGCAAGCCTTGGAGCCCTTAGCATTACAAAGGAAAAAGCAGAAAAGATCGTGGGGGAATTTGTACAAAGAGGTGAAGTAGCCAAAAAGGACAAAGCGGGTTATATAAATAGGCTCCTTGAAAGGGGTAAAGATGCGAGAATAGAAATCGAAAAGATAGTGGAGAAGAATATGACGAATGTGCTGAATAAACTTAATATTCCGACAAAGTCTGATATAGATGCTCTTATGAAAAAAATCGAGGGACTGAAGAAGTAGTAGTAGGTGGCGAGAATATCGTTCTATCTACTGTATATCGTCTGCTAAAAAGGAGTTCATATAATGAAAAGAATTGGACTTGCCCTGGGTTCCGGATCTGCAAAGGGACTTGCTCATATTGGAGTACTTAAAGTAATCGATGAACAGAAGATTCCTATAGACTTTATTGCAGGAACAAGCATCGGAGCACTTATAGGCGTGGTCTATGCTTCAGGTGTTAGTACTGGAGAAATGGAAGAAATTGCTCTTAATATAGATAAAAAGCAAATAACTCCTTTTTTTGCACCTACTATTCCTTATTCCGGACTTGTTGAAGGCAAAAGAATAACAGAGTTTATTAAATCGATAATTGGTAACCCAAATATTGAAGACTTAAAAATTCCTTTTGCAGCAATTGCTACAAATGTTTTAAATGGAAAAAAAGTGATGATCGCAAAGGGCTCGGCTGTTGAGGCTGTAAGAGCCAGCATTTCCATTCCGGGTATATTTACCCCCTGCAAACATAATGGGGATTTTCTTGTGGACGGTGGGCTTGTCGATCCGGTTCCGGTGAATTGTGTCCGTGATATGGGAGCGGATTACATAGTTGGAGTCAATGTTATTCCTTTACCAGAGAAAAAAACCAATAAACTCATGATGAAAGGCGAAGAGAAAAAACTCGCTACTGTTCCTGTTAACTCAAGACTCATCAATACCCGTCTCTCTAAATTTATTAAACCTGTGAAAAATGTTATGGAAAATCCATTTTTTACGCTTACAGGAAAACTGAAGACAATGCGTGAATCTCCAAGTATTTTCACAATCATACTCCAGACCATAGCCATTATGGAGCAGCAAATAATGAATCTTCAGCTTAAAAACTTGAGACCAGATATTCTGATAGAACCTGATGTAGGTTTTATCAAACCGCTCGAATTTTACAGAAGTAAAGAGGCTATTGCTGAGGGTGAAAGAACAGCCCGCGACTTTTTAAATAAGGTTAAAAAAAATGATAGATAGATTAAAGCAAGGCTTCAAGCCACAAAATAACTAAGGAGGCATATTATGAAAAAAGAAAGCAGGGTAACCCAAACTGTTAGAGAAGCTGTAGTAAAAGCTGTTGAAAAAGGCAAGGATGTAAAAACAAAGGTGGCTGAGATCACAAGGGATGCGGTCAAGGAATCACTGGATAGAACCGAGCTCAGCCGAGAAGCAGTTAAAGATATAGCCCGGCATACAATGACAGGTGTCCTCGATGCTGCCGAAATAGTCAAAATAGAAGCTTCGGAGATCGTAAAAGAAGCCTCAGAAGGTATTGTTGAAGGCACTAAACAAGCGGGCAGCAAAGCTGCTGAATTTACCAAATATTCAGCAGAGGCAATTCTGGAAGTCACAAAGACAGCGGGTAGTAAAGCAGTAGCAATTACAAAGGATGCCTTAAAAGGCGTTGTACAAGGTACAAAAGAGGTTTTAAAAAAGAAAAAACAAGAATAAGAAAAATCAAATATGCCCTGAGGGTAGGAAACACCTACCTTCAGGGCTGAGGTTTACTAAAGTCTACCTGAACGCAAGATGGCTATTGCAAGCCATAACCCCATAATGCCCGCAATAATATAGCCAATAAACCCAAATACTGGAAATCCAAATAAGAGCGGTCCTTTATTGGTTTGCATGACTATTGAGGAACCAACAATCAAAGCTGCTATGATTACACTGAAGGCAATGCGGTTACTTACCTTGTCCAATTCAGATATCAGATGTTCTAACCCCTTGTGTTCAAACTCAATCCGCAGCCTCCCCTTCTTTACTTTATCAATTATTACGGTCAGTTCCTTGGGCAGCGAAATAGCGAAATTGTAAAAAAGCTCAGAGAAATTGAGGATTTCCTTCGCAAGTTTTCGAGGACTATATTTCTGGCGCACTAATTCTTCGGCAAACGGCTTTGAAAGAGCCACCATATCAAAGGAAGGATCTAACTTCTCGCCAACCCCCTCAATAATTGCGAACGCCTTGCTCAGAAGGAATAGATCTGAAGGTACTTTTATCCTATTGCGCGTGACACTATCAATCAAATCCATAAAAAACTGCCCTACTTTTAATTTACTCAAGGATTCCACATAATAGCGATCTACGAAATCCTCAAAGTCCAATTCCAACTCTTTGATATTCGATTTTTCATCAACCATACCGATTGCCGTACAGGCATTCGTTATTCTTGATGCATCATGTTCCACAACCCCAGTCAACATGTTGGCAATCTGCGCCTTTGTACTCTTATGTATACGACCCACCATACCGAAATCAATGAAGCCCACTCTATTACCTGATAGCACAAAGATATTCCCCGGATGCGGGTCAGCATGAAAGAAACCATGAATAAAGACCATCTCAAGAAAAGCGCGCGTACCATTAACAGCGATTTTGGATCTATCCAACCCGGCATCGTCGATTTTCTTTATATCTGATACTTTTATTCCTTCGATTCTTTCTATAGTCAAAATCTGCTTGCTCGATAATTCTGGAAAAACATTTGGGATATGCACGGTATCATCTGATGCAAACTGTCTACGAAACCTCCTGATATTATTTGCTTCTCTGGTAAAATCTATTTCCTTTAGAATCGATTTTTTGAATTCATCTATCAGCCCAATAGGATTATAAACCCTGATTTCCTCAACATATTTATCTGCCAATTTTGCCAGTTCCTGTAAAATTCCGATGTCCTTTTTTATCGTTTTCTCGATACCCGGTCTTTGAACTTTAACAACAACCTTAGTACCATTTTTCAGCTTCGCCGCATGAACTTGAGCTAACGAAGCAGCTGCTTGTGGTTTTTGCGAAAATTGGCTGAAAATTTCACTTATCGGTCGATGAAACGCATGTTTGATTTGATCTTCAACTTCTTCATACTTGAAGGAAGATACTTTATCCTGGAGCTTCTCGAGTTCAAGGCATAGCCTGATAGGGATTAAATCAGGTCGCGTACTCAGTATTTGCCCTAATTTAATAAAGGTTGGGCCCAACTCTTCCAATGCTCTCCTTATTCTAATTGGTTCTGGTAGCTCAAAGATATCCAATTTCCTAACCGGTCGCATGCTGAACAACTTCCGACCAATTCTGCTCTGCTCGATATGCAAACGGTCAACAATATAACCAAATCCATACTTAACTAAAACACCAAGGATCTGGTTCAACCTCTTAATATTGGAAATCCTGTGTTTAATAGTCCTTAAAGACATAGAACCCCTCGTATAACAGATGATTGATGAGTTAACAAATACAGTATCACGCTTTGACGCTCCTCTTATTCCTTATTACTACAATATTCGCTAAAGGCTCTTGTGTATTTACCATGTTTACCCGGTTGGAATACCTGGGTTTTCTACGGGGTTTACTTATTGGCGGCTTTCTTCAACCTGTTAATCTCTGTTTTGAGATCTGATACTTCTTTACGCGTTGGTATATCTAGATTTGAGAGTATACCCTGCAAGGTTTTCTCAATCTTCAACTTGATTTCGACTTCACTTTTCTTGCCCTTTTCTATCAATTCACCAACCAGACTCATGCCTTCATCTTTACTGATATCCCCTTGTTTTATCAACTCAGCCACGAGCTGTTCTGCCTTTTCTTTGGTCATCACCAAAGTACCCAATCCTAAATTTAACATTGTCCTCAATATATCCTTCATGATAGTAACCTCCAATCTTAGGCTGTCCTCTGCAATGCCCATCTTGATATGATTGATTATAATACATTAATCGATATAGTCAAGCAGTAATTCTCGCCATAACAATCCCTGCTGATCTGATTTTCATATAACTAACGTTTTGAAAACATCAAGGAACAAAAACATATCGCAATTGACTCAATACGAAATACAATTATAATAGCAAAGAGTATTTCAATGATCGAAAAAGCAATCGGGATTCTAAAGTCAGCAAAATCACTATTCGTTCTCACTGGTGCTGGTATTTCAGCAGAAAGCGGCATCCCAACATTTCGTGGTGCTGACGGCTTATGGAAGAACTATTCAGCAACGGACTTAGCCACACCCGAAGCATTCAAGAAAGACCCAGCATTGGTCTGGGAGTGGTATCATTGGCGCCAGAATATCATTTCAAAAGCTGATCCCAACCCTGCTCACTATGCAGTCGTGGACCTTGAAAAAAAGTTAGAACGCTTTCTTCTGTTAACCCAGAATGTCGATAACCTTCATCAACGTGCCGGTTCAAAAAATGTTTTGGAAATTCATGGTAATATCTTCAGGACACGCTGCCTAATATGTGGTGAAATAGCTGACTACCAAAAACCATCCGAACCAGCAAATAGTACATTACCCAAGTGCACTTGTGGAGGTTCACTCAGACCTGATGTGGTTTGGTTTGGCGAAGCAATACCCCAGGATATCTGGCAGAATTCCCTGGATTTTCTAAGCCGAGCTGACGCTGCACTGATCTGTGGAACATCAGGTATTGTATGGCCGGCTGCGGCGATCCCGGAGATCGCCAAACGCGGTAATACAAAAACAATAGAAATTAACCTCGAACCAACTGCGGTCAGCTCGATTGTCGACGTATCGATCCAGGGTAAAGCAGGTGAAATACTGCCAAAAATAGTAGCCGCACTTGGATAATGAATATACTGCGCAGCTTACCTTAGCTTAACTACTTTTTGTACAGTTTTGTTATCCGTTATTACAAAATATACACCAGGCATGAGTCTATCCGGGCTGACTGCTCGACCCATAACATCATAGACTACGACTTTGCTTCTATTATCCAGTATTAAACCACCCGATATTATCGAGGGCAGCATATAGGGAATCTCCTGGGTGATTTCTTCATCTATACTGATTTCGATATCTATGTTCCCGTATATATCAGAATCATCATGATACTCACCCCATACAACAAGACAATTATCAAACCCGGTTCCTACGACCGGATATTCTTTACTATATGACGTGTCTTGCGATACTTGGAATTGATCGCCAACTGGAAACCCTGCAGCCGATACGAGTTGCCCGTAGACATCATAAGAACCTTGACTCCAGACGACAATGAAATTCGTGCCGTCGTAATCAATATCAGGATTTGATTGAATCATTGGCCCTTCAGCAATTGGTATCTCGTTACCTATCAGGAGTCCCTGGGAAGAAACCAGTTGTCCGTATATATCCAAACTAATACCAGTGGTGCAGAAATCCGCATAGACAACTAAGTAGACTCCATTAGCAAACGCGATCTTAGGTTTGCTTGAAGTTGCAGCAATTCGAGCAATTGTAAAAACAGTATCTTCAGGCTGTGCTGAATTGTTGACAAACCGCCCCTGGACACCCAGGAATTGATCACTCCACACCACGAGAGAACGGGTACCATCAAAAAGAATATCAGGGCAGGCATCACCTTCACTGACTTGAATACCAGAATCAATAACTGCACCTTGGGGCGTCACTCTAGCCAATACGATACCTCCAGCCCGATCATACGCCGGGTCTGACCAAACGACAAGGAAATTTTCTCCATTAAAAGTCACGGCGGGGTCAACCTGCCCACCAGGTTTATTGCAGATAACAAACGAACCCAAGGTATCCAAGTCTGGAGTGACCCGCACTCCAAAAATATCCGCCATACTTCAGCAACTATCCTGTACCACAATGAGGATATTCTCACTGCCAAACCCGACCGATGCTTTGACTGTACGGTCCCGTATTAAAACCCGACCATCAGGATCAAGCACCGTACCATCAAGTGCCACACGAGCACCGAATATCGACCGGTCAGGAGAGTAGAATCGCAAATCTGTCCAGAACACATAATACTGATTATTAGCAAACTCCACAACTGGGTAATGTTGGGCAAGATATGCTGTACTTATCGGAAAATCAGCATTGATGAAAATAAACAGCAAACTCAGAATCATGATGCTCTGGGCGGTCGGGAATACCTCAGGACTTCTTCCAATATTTCCTCGGTTTCTTTGGCTGCTTCTTCATCAATAGGGTTGATTGCGAAACCAGCGTGGATCATAACATACTCGCCGATCTTTATTTCGGGAACAAGGACTATTGAGATCTCTCGTCGTACACCCATAATCTCGGCAAGTGCCAGATTATCTTTTTTTATCTCTTCTATTCTTCCAACAACTCCAAGACACATTTCTCAAACTCCAAGTTCCAAGCACCAAACTCCAAGAATCAAATCCCAAGAACCAAGTTCTCCCGCTTTGCGGGATCCTCGATTTTCCTATATACAATAATCCAAAATGATAAATCGGAACAAATTCCAAATCCCACCCGCATTACGTTCTACGCTCCACGCTATTTGCGAAAATCACTTGTCCGTAAGAAATGCAGCCGTCATTAGTGGGCAATTTATGGTGAAAATAGACTTCAAAACCAGCCTTCTCAAACTTCGCGAGCATGAGCTTTAGTAAATATCGGTTTTGAAAAACTCCACCACTAAAACAGACCTTTTTCACTCTATACAGTTTACTCAGTTTTTCTGTCACATCAAGAGAAAATGCAGCAACTGTGTTGTGGAACTTGGCGGCGATAACCGAATTTGGGATCCCCTTTTCAATATCCCTAACTATCGCGCCGAGCATCGGCTCGATCCTGATGACCAAAGGTTCCGTTAGTTCAAGCACATAGGGATAGCCAGCACTGACGCCTGAATGAACAATGTATTCAAGATTTATTGCAGCTTCTGCTTCATAGGTTATCTCTTGAATAAGCCCGAGCATCGCGGCAACGCAATCAAAGAGACGACCCATACTCGATGTGTAGATGACATTACGATCAAGTTCAACCATCCGGGTGATCATCTTGATCTCTCGTAAAGGTATCAACTGTGGAATCTTATTTGCCGCAGCAAATCTGCTATGCCCTTTACCAAATTGTGCTGCACTGGAACCAAACAATTTATATAGATACGCAAGTGCAATACGGTATGGTTTCATTATACTTGCCTCGCCGCCTGGCAAAGGAAGATATTCTAAATGACCGACCCGCTTTTGGTCACCAAGGTCACCGATAAAAAACTCACCACCCCAAATTTTGCCGTCAGTGCCGAATCCAGTACCGTCAAAAGCAATGCCTATGGCCTTATCTAAAACCCCGTGTTCACCAAGACACGAAACAACATGGGCTACGTGGTGTTGTACTGCGATCCTCTTACCCTTCATCTTTTTTGCAATCTTTGTCGAAAGGTAATCAGGGTGCAGATCATGAATTATCATTTCCGGTTCAATACGAAACCAGCGCTTGTATTTTTCCACCATCTCATCGAAAAACTCCAGGGTCTCGATATTGTCTAAATCACCGATATGAGGTGAAACATATGCTTCGTAGTGATTTGCGAGCGTGAAAGTGTTCTTAAGGTATGGCCCGGTTGCCAAACTTGGTTTCACAGAATAGGGTAATTCAATATGTGATGGTGCATAACCCCGGGAGCGTCTAATTATTGAAAACCCTCGGCCAGGTAGGCAAAAACCAATTGAATCATCACACCGGTTGATAATTGCCCGATCATGGCTAAGATAATGCGTCACGATACGGTCGAGTTTTTTAACAACGATATCATCATCTGTAACGATCGGTTCATCCTGGATATTGCCACTCGTCATAACCAAATAAGGGATCTGTTCAAGTAAAAGATGGTGCAGTGGTACATAAGGAACCATTACGCCAAGGTAAGGGTTATTCGGTGCTACTGATTCGCTGATGATTCTCCCTTTCTTACGGACCAACATTATAGGAGCAATCGGTGAATTGATGAGCTTCTTTTCAGCTTCAGTTATATCTATGATCTTTGTCAAATCACTGGGTTTTACCATTACTGCAAATGGTTTTGTGGGACGTCTTTTCAGGCATCGCAACGTACGTACTGCCTTATCATTTGCTGCGTCGCAAGCAATATGAAAACCTCCAAGACCCTTGATAGCGATAATCTTACCTTGCTTCAATAATTCTGCAGTCTTGATAATGGGGTCTTTACAGATAACTTTGCTTCCTGCTAACGTGTAAAGAAACAACCTTGGCCCGCAATCAGCACAGCAATCAGGCTGAGCATGGAACCGCCGGTCTGCGACTTCGGTAAACTCTGCGGCGCAATCTTTGCACATTACGAAGCTTTTCATTGATGTGCTCTTTCGATCATAGGGCGTCTTAAGGATGATGGAGTATCTTGGGCCACAGTTAGTACAATTAATAAAAGGATATTTGTATCGACGATCTTTGCGGTCATTAAATTCTTGTAGACAGTATTCGCAAGTTGCAATATCCGGCGATATCTGCGTAAAGCCCTTGCCAACCCTACTCTTTCTTATTGAGAACCGCTTGTATGACTTCGGTTTGAGGTCTAAAATTGATATTTTGTCTATACGAGAAGCTCGAGGTTTTTGAATCTGCAACCTTTTTACAAAACCGACGATCTTTTTATGACTGCCCTCAATTTCAATATCAACACCATTTGTTGTATTGCAAACATACCCATTCAACCCAATGTCCTGGGCGAGTCGATATACAAATGGTCTGAAACCCACTCCTTGAACAACACCTTTAATGTTTATCCCGTACCTTATCAGTCCCTTACTCTTTGTAGCACGGGTTTTCTTGGAATTTCCTTTTTTCGTACGCTTTCTCTTTCCATGCGATGATTTAGAACCATATAGAAAAGGTCCGGGGCTAACCTTTTTTCTTTTTAGCATTCAGTTCTTTTTCCAAAAATGAATAAAATTTACCGAAACCATCACCAGTCTTCGCCGATACTTCAAAAATTCTCGCCTTTGAGTTTTCTCTCAAAACATTCTTCTTTGCCCTCTTTTTGCTGAAATCGACATACGGAAGAAGATCACATTTATTGATTACCACAACCTTGGCAAGATGAAACAATAAAGGGTATTTCAGCGGTTTATCATCACCCTCAGGCGTCGACAGAATTGCAAGCTTATAGTCTTCGCCGATCTCGAATTCAGCCGGACACACAAGATTACCGACATTCTCGATCAGTATAAGATTATACTTCTTGTCTATCTTGGGCAGAGCCTGAGCGGTCATAAATGCATCAAGGTGGCATTCTGTGACTGTATTAATTTGAATAACATCAACCCCAAGTTTTGCCAGCCGTTTACTATCAACTTGCCCCCGGATATCACCTTCAATAACCAATATCTTTCTTTTTTTCTTGAAATATTCGACAATCCTCTCAATGACACTCGTCTTACCAGCACCTGGGGAAGCAATGATGTTTATTACAAGACTGTTCATCCTATCGAATTCCCGCCTATTCTCTCGTGCCCGCTGCATATTGGAAACTAATACTGACTTTAATACTTTCACTCTTTTCATGATGTTCCTTTCAAAATATGGTAGACAATGTTAAGAATTGAATATTTGTAATTAGGATTTCATTTGTTCTTTGACATTTATCATTTGACATTTTTGCATCATTCTCCTTCAATCGATTCCACAAAGAATTCCCTGCCTGATATCACTTCTATGGTCATCTTGCCGCATTCAGGACAAACCAGGATAGGTTCTTCGATCTCGTTTTCTTTACCACAATCCGTACACTTAATACGTATCGGTACTTCATCGAATATAATTTCAGCATCCTGGCATTTTGTGTTAGGTTTGAGATGCTCGAAGTAAAAGCTGATCGAGTCAGGGGAAAACCCGGTGAATCTTCCCACTTTTAAGTGGATTTTGTAAATTCTGGAGAAGTTATTTTTTTCTGCCTCGGCATTACAGAGATCGACGAGGGATTTCGTCACACTAAATTCGTGCATGTTATTGGCGAGGCGTATAGTCCACAAAACAAGGCAAGCAAAAGATCATCTGACAATCGCAAATTTGCAGACTTTATTGCCATAGTTAGAAGATCTAACTAAAGCAAAATACAACCCGCTACCAATATCGTCAGGGATAGACCAGACAACTTCACCAAATACTGGATCCGGCTGTAGATTATCAATGAGCAACCTTCCAGATATAGCATATATGTTAACTAAAGCATCCATTGGGAGATGTTTAATGCGCAGTGACCTCTTATTGCCAAATACCGGATTTGGGTAGATCAATATGCTATCAAGTTGAGTTACTATATCATACTGAACCGCGAGCTTTAGTAATCCGGTCTCACCGGCCAGCCAAAAACATCCATTGAAAGGATTGAATTCAAACCCCTGTACCTGAATGAGCTCATTGGAAAACGCAAGGAACTCTATATGCACACCAAGCTCATAGTATGTCCAACCACCCAGGATATTAAGCTTTGGGTCGTAATAGTAAAGACCATCCCGCGCCATGATCCACACCCTTTGCTCAGAATCCATTTCTACATCGAAAAGCTCCCCGGATGAAATATGCGTCATCGCGGTGAAACCATTACCATCATAAATCACCAGACCCGATTCATTAGCCACATATAAATTGTCATCGCTATCAACAATACAACCATACGCATAGGTCGAAACCAAACCATCACTTGAACCAAACTGAACCAGGTGATCATCACTCCGGTCAAAGAGCGTGTTCTGTGTATCAATCATAAGCAAGGTCATTTCAGTTACAAAAGTCCGCCAGATCCTGCCCTCAGAATCCAGTGCCATTTCTACGACAAAACCAACTTGGTCATCTAAGAAATAAACCTCTTCGCGCGTTGAATCAATTATCCACACCTTATTTTTAGGACCAGCCAAAGCAAGAAACATATTATTTCTTGAGTCAAACTGGATATCCCAGACTGCCTCAGTACCGTCGATACCGTGATATTTATTGTACATGTAAAACCATTCATTTTCCCTGGGGTCAAATGAAAAAGCCATTACTGATGAATCATTATTAGGAAACGCATTCATTCCAAACCATATCTTACCATCTGGAGCAGTTACACAACGGTGAATGTGATTGGATGGAAGAATTGAATCACGTGAAAAATTTATCCATTCTTCAGCATTGTTCAACCAACCAAAGCCCTTTGAATCACTGCTTCTCGAACCACAAACGACAAATACACCATATTCATTTGCGCAAATATCAGATACATGATTTGATGGTAAACACTGGCGTTTTGTTAGTTCCCAAATACTATCGGTAAAATCATAATGCCCGATGCCCTCGCCAAAGTAATCGCGGTGATATCGATTGCCAAGTCCGCAATAGATATCGCCGGTAATGTTCAGTAGGGAATTGACTCGACAGAGATAGGGTATGCCATTGTCGATAACAGTCAGACTCCCTTGATGAAAAATCCCGACCTGTGATATCGAATCTAAAGCGAGAACGAGCGAATCATCGATGCAGTTTATATCGAAAATCTGCTCATCAATAAGCAAGGTATCAAAATACGTTCCCTGAAAACTGTTCAACCCCGATCGAGTCGCCACATATATTGATGTATCCATGATAAATATCTTATTTATACGATTTTCCAGAAGTCCATGAGCTGTAGAATACTGCGTATAGGTTGAAAAATCATTACTGAATCGAACAAGACCATCATCAGTACCGACCCAAACAGACGTATCATCAAATGCGATAGTCAATACGTTTTTTGACGGCAATCCTTCAGGCTCAAATATCCGCAACCTCTGGTCATCAGAAAAATCATCCGGTGTTCCCATCGTATTAATGAACAATAAGCCATCAGTCGAACCAACGTATATGTTATCACCGCGACAGGCGATCTCTTGAGTACTGATACCGATCTGGTTTGGGTAGATCATAATGCTCTGGAAACCCGGATCAATTTGAGCAAGACCCAGTTCATTCCCAACCCAAAGATAACCAGAACTGTCGAGTCCAAGACAGCACTGCCGGTTCATTTGTAGCCCATCTGTATTGGTTAAAACACGAAAACTGATGGTTTGTGTATTGAAAGCTATGACCCCACCATTAGTCGCGCCATAAATTATTGTATCGTGACCAGTGATCTCGTAGTAGTAGTTTGTATTAGTATAGTACTGTGGTTGTATACTGATCTCAGCAACGAGGACTAAAATTAGTATCATGGAATACCTTTTTTACGCACTCGGTTGAAATTACATAAACCAAGCGTAGCGCCAGAAAAGCTCTCAGAAGCAATTTCAGAGATGCTCCCGGCTTGTAGTGTTTATTGAAAAATCTATAGAAACCACGTGAGTGGTGCATGGCGGGATGAACATTATCAACCCGAAAATTTTCACCGCGGTAGTGTATGGCGTATGACTCTGGTAGCCACCAGGTTTCCCAGTTCCTTCTCTTCATTCTATAACATAAATCAGCGTCCTCAAGGTAAAGGAAAAACCCTTCATCAAAAAACCCCACCTGCTCTGCAGCTTTCCTTCTTATCATCATCAAAGAACCTTCCACAAAATCAACTTTCTGAGGGTGATCATAATTCAGATCAAGGTAAAGATATTTGTTAGACAGGCTATTCTTTGAAAACACTCTCCGGGCTACGGATCGACGGCCAAAAGGTACGTTGAAATAATGCGGGAATCTACGACAAGTATGTTGCCGAAACCCAAAGGGACTGAGGATCTCGCCACCAAGAACACCGCACTTTGGATGTTGTTCCATGAATTGGAACATCAAACCCACTGTATTCGGGAACACCACAACATCAGGATTGAGCAACAAGAGATATTCGCTCCTCAAGATCTGCGCTACTCTATTCACAGCAGTTGCAAAACCAAGGTTGGCGTGATTACCCATGTAGCGTACATGAGGAAAGAAACTTCGTGCACGCTCCAGACTACTATCTGACGAGCCGTTATCATAAACAGTAGTTTGACAACCGTGCACAGCCCCGTTATTCATAGTGAGGGCGGTCAGACAATTTACCAGGTGATGACCTGAATTATAGTTAACTATGACAATATCTAGCTGCACTTTCTCCCCAATATTGATTTGGTTCTTAATCTCCAAACCAACCAAAATGCTTCCCAGATAATGCGCTTTGACATCTTTGATTCACCTTGTCGTCTTTCTACAAAGATTATGGGAATTTCTTTGATCCGCAAACCTGTTTTATAAATACAAAAAACACTCTGGATTTGAAAACCATAACCATCGACATTGAATTTCTTCCAATTGACACTGCCAAGTGCTTTGCTTGAGTAACACTTGAAGCCGCTGGTTAGATCCTTGACCGGTATACCGGTAACAATACGCGCAAACAAACAGGCGAAGAAAGAAAGAAGAAGACGTTTCATTGGCCAGTTGACAACACTAATGCCAGTGATATAGCGTGACCCGACAATAAGATCGTAGTCGCCCAGAAGCTCAATAAACCTTGGCAAATCATCCGGGTTGTGCGAGAAATCAGCATCCATTTCAAAAGCAAAATCATAACCATGTTCCAGCATATAACCGAAACCCAATACATAAGCAGTACCTAACCCCATTTTGGACGGGCGCCTCACAAGGTGGATTTTCTTATTGGTTCGAGCGAGTTTTTCGACTATATTGCCGGTTCCGTCTGGAGAATTATCATCGACAACCAAAATTTCCAATTGGTTTGGAAGTGATAGAATCCTGTTAATGATATTCTTGATATTGACGGCTTCGTCGTAGGTCGGGATAATAACAAGCCCCTTTTTCATATAGTATATTATATATGACAATTCAATTTTGTCAATAATTTCAACATCTTTCCCTTGACTTACCGAGTAAAAAGAATATATTAAACTTATGCATATCTACATAGAAAATATTGCCAAACACGAAGCAAAGGAAGTTACTGTAAAGGGCTGGTTATATAATAAACGGAGCAGTGGTAAGATCCGCTTCATCCTTATACGTGATGGTACAGGTATTGTCCAGTCGGTAATTGCTAAGGATGAAACTAAAAACTCGATTTTTGAAATCGCCGATAAAATAACGCAGGAATCATCTGTCATGCTCACTGGTTTGGTGAAAAAGGAAGACCGAGCCCCAGGTGGTTATGAAATCGTAGCCAATGACCTGCAGATCATCCAACTGGCACAAGAGTATCCAATCACACCAAAAGACCACTCGGTGGAGTTTCTATTGCCACTTAGGCATCTATGGCTCCGCTCAAAAAAACAGAGTGCCATTATGCGCGTCCGGCATGAAATAATAAAGGCATGCCGGGACTTTTTCGACGATCAAGGCTTTGTCTGCGCCGATGCTCCAATTCTCACACCCGCTGCAGTAGAAGGTACGACAACCTTATTTGAAGTCGAATACTATGACCAAAAAGCCTATCTCAGCCAAAGCGGACAGCTTTACAATGAAGCAACGGCTGCTGCCTTAGGTAAGGTATACTGTTTCGGCCCAACTTTTCGTGCTGAAAAATCAAAAACCAGACGCCATCTCACAGAATTCTGGATGCTTGAACCTGAAGTTGCCTTTATTGAACTCGACGGCATTATGGATCTTGCCGAAAATATGGTTGTCTATATAGTAAAGAGAATTCTTGAACGAAAATCAACAGAGTTAAAAACCCTTGAAAGGGATTTCAGTAAATTGGAAAGTATTAAAAAACCGTTCCCAAGGATCACCTATGAAGAAGCTGTCAAGATCGTTCAGAAAAAGGATAAGACATTCCCTGAAGGTAATGACTTTGGTGCACCCCATGAAACTATAATCTCCGAATCCTTTGACAAACCAGTATTTATCCATCATTATCCAGTGAATATCAAAGCATTTTATATGAAGCGTGACCCGGCTGATGAATCATTATCTTTGAGCGTCGATATGATCGGGTCAGAAAACGCTGGTGAACTGATCGGTGGTGGTCAGCGTGAAGATAATTATGAAACCCTACTCAAAAGCATCAAGGAACGAGGACTTTCTGAAGATACATATGCCTGGTATCTTGACCTGAGAAAATATGGTACCTGCCCGCACGGTGGATTTGGTCTTGGGCTAGAAAGAACCATTGCCTGGATTTGCGGCATCAAACACTGTCGTGAAACAATCCCGTTTCCCAGAATGCTCGATAGGGTCTATCCGTAACGAATAAATTCCAAATTACAAATAACAAAATTATGTAACGGTGTATCAGAGTATCGGAGATTGCTTCTCCGCCTAAAGCGGATCGCAATGACAAATCGGGACAAGAACCAATTGATCAGAATTAGGTAAAAAAGTCCTCTTTTTTCTAGACTTTTTTATTACTGTAGCTATGAATCTAAAATTCTAGATCAAAAAACTTAAATTTCTTTAAAATTACCCCTTGACAAATTAAAAGTTTTGATTATAATGTAGTATGAACTTAAAAATCTTAAATTGTCCTTCATGTAAGGCAAGAATGATAATCAGTGAACTAAAATGTCCTAAGTGTGATCTCAGGGTTAAAAAGGACTTCTCACCGTGCGAATTCTGCCAACTCTCTGAAGATGACCATGAGTTCTTGAAGATATTCATAAGCACCCAGGGGAGAATAACTGACATTGAGAAAATACTCAATATGTCCTATCCGACGATCAAATCAAAAATCGAGAAGTTGCTCAAGGCTCTTAACCTCTCACCCATCGAGGGTGGAAAAAATCCGCTCGAAGCGCTTGCTCAGGGTGAAATCAGCGTTGATGAAGCAGTATCAATACTAAAGCAAAGGAGAAAAAAATGAAACATATTTTCTATAGGATGTCCGGCGGTATTCTACTCATTGTTGTGGGCTTATTGTTTTGGTTGAGCAATCTTGATGTTCTTGATATTGCCTGGCACCGCGACTGGCCTGTAATCGTTATCGTTGTGGGGCTATTAGAATTAGTGAAGCATATCATAAAGAAAAGGGCTTAACAAGGCTAAAACATGACAAGAAGAAGGCTACACGAAACAAAATTAGATAATCCAATAATCTGTCAGCGGTTCACGGTTTCGAAAAGCGATACGGTTACGTTATTAGGTTTCGACAAACGAGTACCAATAAACGAATCGCATCTCGTTCCGTCCTCGAGAATCCTCGCCCTCGGCGGGACAACCAGAAAACGCCAAACTTTTTTTGAAAGGAGGTATTATGTCTGAAGAGAGAAAGAAAATCCTGGATATGGTCGCTCAAGGTAAACTAACACCAGAAGAAGCAGACCGGCTATTAGGTGCTATAAAAGAACCGCATGAAAGAGCGCGGTTTTTCCGCGTGCGTGTATATAATGAGAATAAAAGTAAACCAAAGGTGAAAGTGGATATCCCGATCAGTGTTCTCAAACTTGCGTCAAAGATCGGCACTGCATTTAAAGGGGTGGTGCCTAAAGGTCACAAGGTGAATATTCACGGCAAAGAAATAACCCTTGATGACTTCTCCCCTGAAATGCTTGATGAAATTGTCGAAAGTCTCAGTGAAGGCGGCAGATTCAAACTCGTTGAGGTTACAGATGAAGAAAAAGGTGAATTTGTGGAGGTGTACATTGAATGAACAAATGAGGATATTAAACTTGCTTGAACATGGCAAGATAAATTCTGACCAGGCAGCAAGACTGCTCGAGGCATTATCAGAGCCACAAACAAGGGGTAAAAAAGTTAAAGCGAGTATCTGGAGCGCCCTTGAGAATATCCCTGAAGTAATCGCCCTGGCAATCTCTGACTCTTGCAAAACATCGGACAAGAGCTCTGACATCGAAGAAATTCTTGAGTTCCCTGCTAAAAATAAGATCGAATTCAAAGGTATCAGTGGTGACTTGATTCTTCTTGGTAAAAACTCTGATACTATTGAAGTAGAAAAAGATGGCTTTGTGAAAGTAAAAGAAAAGGGCGATGTGCTTGAAATCAAAGCATTAAGTGGCGATATGAAAATTACTGCCCCGCATTACACTGATTTCGTGATCAAAGGTGTATCCGGTGATATGGATATATCTCATCTTACTGGAACAATAGATATCCAATCAGTATCCGGTGACATAACTGGTAAAGAATTATCAGGTAAGTTCTTTGGCGACTTTGTATCAGGCGACATAGACCTTGAATACGAGAAAGTCGAAACAATTGAAATAAAATCCAAGACCAGTGACATAATACTCAGACTCGATAAGAAAACCGAAGCCGAGCTTGACATCGAGACTAAAAAAGGCACAATTGACTGTGCTTTCGAACTAAAAAACGAAGAAAAAGAAGAATTAAAGCTCAAAGGCATAATAAATAAGGCAAAAGCAAGAATAGTCATTAGTAGTGAATACGGCGATATCGCTGTAAAAAAACGGTGAATAACAAACGATTAATAAGAAACAATGAATTCGTGCTTTGAATTTTGGATTTGTTTAGGTACGAATTTTCCGCCCGAGGCGGATCAGCCTCAGGCTGAAGAAATTAGTATTTCGTGTTTTACGAAGAAGGAGGTCTTATGGGCTGTGGCATATGGTTCGCCATATTTTTAATTGGAATCGGCGCCTGGATATGGGCATCTAATTATGGTATTAGAATATTCTCCTTTTACCGCGATTGGCCAATCCTGATCATTTTACTCGGGGTATTGATCTTTCTAAAGCTAAAGAGACGCAAATATACGCGTATAAAGAAAAATAAAGAATAGCGTCTGTCAATCGGTTTACGGTTTCGAAATGCAATTCGGCGTCGTTTTGCGGTTTCGTTTGACGACCAACGACTATCGATAAACGATTCGCTTTTCGTTCCGTCCCCGAGAATCCTCGCCCTCGGCGGGACAACCGACAAACGCCACCCCAGATGTCTCTATTGACATATCCTCCATTTTCACTATAATAACACACGATTTTGCTGGTGAATATAGTATCACTAGGCTGCCTCTCAATTTACTATCCCATGTGTTCCTAATCCCCAAGATTAGTCGATATTTGCTATTGACAGAACGGGGATTATATATATAATTGTTGTTTATCTGAATTAGTTTGAAGGTTAACTATTAAATGGTTGAGTGATTCGGCTATTTAGGCAGTTATTGGTTGCTGATTTGTAAGGAGGAATTATATGGGGAAGGAAAAGTTTGAGCGAACGAAGCCGCATGTTAACATCGGAACGATTG
>JAUWGT010000121.1 GCA_030606265.1 Candidatus Stahliibacteriota bacterium
GGGGATATCGTTTTTGTAAAGATGGCCAAGGATGTACATTCTATTTATAAACTCCTGGATCTAACAAAGGTGATAAAATATTTCGCAAAAATAGAAGAAGGCATCAATTATTACGGATATTCAGTTACTGAAACAGTCAAAGTAGAAAAACATGAAGTCCAAAAGCCAAAAACTGATGTCACAGATAAAAAAATGGATATCGAAGAAACAATGCGCTTGATTGTTCAAGATGACCCATTATTGAACTTATTCCAGATCAATCATCTTCTACGTGGACCTGAATATGGCTTTAAGGACATCAATATTTTCAAAGCATATTTCACATTGAGAAAATTGGGTCTTAATACGCGAGAAAAAAGGCTTTATTCTGCCTGGCAGCAAGAGAAAAAATTGAGAGAGAGTTAAATAATGAAAAAAACATATGGACTTGATAGTGCAGTAAAACTTGAGGACGAAATATATCATGTAGAAACTTTTGCCGAATCTAAATCCTTCAAGGTAATCTCCCAGATATTCAAATCCGGTAGAATCCTTGAGGTCAAGGAGCACCCTTATGATAAAAATATCACAGAAAAAGCTTTGCTTGTTTTAGTCCAATCGATACACAATCGTCAAATCGATGGGCTCTCTCACTTGCTCGATCTTGCCGAGAAGGTGAGAAAAGAATTGCACGCGGCTGCCTTCAATAAGATTGGAGGGATATTTCTAAAAAAAGGATTTTACGAAGATGCGCAAAAATCATTTGAAGAAGCTATCAAATCAGACCAACATCTGACTGATGCACATCGAAATTTAGGTAAAATCTTCAAGAAATTGGGTGATGTCGACAGAGCAATAGCGCACTTCACAAGAGCACTCTATCTAGCGCCTAATAATGCGGATTACTATCTTGACCTTGGACTTGCTTATATAGAAAAGGACATGTATGATGAAGCATTTCAAGAACTCAAAAAGGCGATCAATATAAACAACGATTATGCAGAAGCATATTTTAATCTTGGCCTTTTAATCCTCAAGGAAAAAGTAGCCGGGCAAGAAACACCAGATGTCCAAGATGTTAATGCAGCTAAGTTCAATTTCAAAAGTGCTTCAATATTAGACAATAGGTTTCAAGCACAGCCGTATTATCAAGCCTGCAATCTTCTTTTAGAGAATAAATATTCCGAAGCACTCGATGGCTTTAATACGTTTATGACTGACATGCAGAAAATAGATGTTCATGAATTCATATCTGATTTCGAGTTGTTTTCAAAATTCAGCGAGCTACGTGGAACACCGATCACTATCGATGAATATCTCGACAAGATGAATACTAAGATAGAAAAATACCCTATCTATGCTGATCTTAGGAATGCGTTAGGCAAAGCATATCTTATTAAAATGAGGTCGCTTTTTGACGCTGCGGTTAAGCAGTTCAAAAAAGCCCTGGAAATCAATCCGGAATACGAAGAAGTAAAGAGAAACTTGGAATTACTCGAGAATGAAACAAGAGGTTTCATTCTCTTTCTTCGAGCCATTCTCAAATGATTTTTAGTTTACAATGAAGCTTGATTTTTTATTATTAATTGCTATAATAGGATTAGAATATGCATGAACACGATGATATGATTAAAGAAACATATGAGTATGCGAATTTCACAGCACGCGTCATATTTGATAAAACTGCTGATATATGTGCAATGATTCTAAGCGGCTCAATGGATACTGAGCCTGTAATGGAATTCCGCACGAAAATGAAGGAGCGAATACTCGTACACAGATACGATTTCATAGTGGATCTGGATCGTGTAAGATATATCAGTTCCACAGCTCTGGGGTTCCTGATGTTTCTTGCAGCGCACAAGAAGAATACGGTTTATCTATCAACCCCTCAGAAGGACGTAGCAAAACCTATAAAGATACTAGGTATCCACAGCATGTTTAAGTCATATGATCGAATTGAAAAACTCAAAGAAGAGATTACTATCCCGGATGCGGTAGTTGAATATATAACAGAACCATCGTCAGAGCAAAAAAATGTTCAGTACCTCAGTAGATGGCTTAAAATACTCAGGGATTATCTTGCTTATGAACAAGTAACTGATGAGATTAAAATACTCACCCCTTATATCCAGAAAGCAGAACACGCAGATAATATAACAATACCCAGTGACAAAAAATACTCGTGTGTTCTTTACATTTTTTTTGAAAAGGTATTCAGAGATATCGCTAAGTTCGACCAGGATGAGATCGACGATGGTACTTTAGAAATGATAGCCAAAGAGCTGATGACAAATGCAGTGTTACATGGCTACAATAATAATAAAGAAGGGGTTATTGAAGTTTCCTATACAATCGATACAGTAAAATTAGAGATCAACGTTATTGACTATGGAAAGGGTTTCCCCGACACAAATAAACAACTTTTTCCCAAAACAGGGCTCAAGCTCCTCGAGAATTTTTTTGATAATATCACCATTACCGAGGCGCCAAAAAAAGAGGTTCAGGGACTTGTCCTGGGTAAAGGGACAAAAATAACACTCACCAAAAACCTGATACCTCAAACATAATTACGTTCATTGAATAACGAAGAAATATTCCGTACCGGTTTTGGATTAAAAACAAAATTCTTGATCTGGCTGGTCATATTTATCCTCGTTGTGATGGGCATTGTATATCTCTACTTTTCGCACCACGAGACAGAAGTGTTATCAGATGAAATAAGACTAAGAGGTGAGGCTATTTGTAACAACTTAGTAACCAGTGCCGAGGATCTCTTAGTGATGAAAGACGACCTTGCTCTAGCAAAACTTGTGTACGATACGAAAAGCAAAAATAAAGGGGTAAGCACCTGCTTTATTATTGACGAGAAAAAAAAGATCTGGGCTCACACTGATGTTTCTCTCGTTAACAAAAATTATGAACTCGTCTCTGGACTCAAAGCGCTCAATAATGAACCAATCCTTGTTCTATCATACGAGACACCAGTTGGGGCTGAAATTTTTGAAATTGTGATGCCCATTATGGTGAAAGGAACCAAAATAGGCGAAGCACATCTAGCCATATCTCTAGCGGCAATAGGAGAAGCAGTTGCCCAAGCAAGAAAAGGTGTTGCATTTGTCACTTTTGTTATTATGCTGATTGGTATCATCTGTATCCTCGTGCTTGTTTCATTTATTATCGGGTCATTAGGTGACGTGGCGAGAGACATTGAGGCAATTGGAAATGGTGACCTTGACAGGAAGATAGTAGCGCTAAGAAAGGATGAAATCGGTAGAATCACGCACGCTGTCAAGATTATGGCAAGAAAATTAAAGAAAGCAAGAAAAGCAATAATAGAAAAAGAGAGAATGAAAAAAGAGATGCAGATTGCAAAGGAAATACAGCAAATATTACTTCCTAGCTCACTACCACAAAACCCTGGTCTTAATATCGATGCGTATTACCAAGCAGCAAGAGAAGTAGGTGGTGACTATTACGATTTGATCGAAATAGATAAGGACCATTTCGGGATCGTTATCAGCGATGTTGCCGGCAAAGGCGTCCCCGGTTCATTAGTAATGACTATGGTAAGGAGTATCATCAAGATTGAGGCATTGAGAAACCCATCTCCTCACCAGCTTCTCACCTTACTCCATTCAATGTTAAGGGAGGATATCCCTGAAGGCTTATTCATCACCATGTTCTATGTGGTTTTTGACCTCAAGGAAAATGAGATAAAATATTGCTGTGCTGGTCACAATCCAGCATATCTATACAATTGTAAAAATAATATGCTCACTACTTTAAAACCTGAAGGACCGCCTCTGGGGGTCAGTCTTTTTGATGAAGAAGCATTTGCCGAACAATTGATCGAGGAAAAGAGGAAACTTAATACCGGTGAGATGTTATTTCTCTACACTGATGGTGTAACCGAAGCAATGAATAGCGCCAAAGAGCAGTTCGGTGAAGAACGACTGGAAAACATTATCAAAGAACATGGTTCACTCAAACCTAATGACTTTAAGAACTTTTTAAAAACTGAAATCGAGACATTTACAGGCAAAGAGCCACAATCAGATGATATTACATTCATTATTTTACAGCAATTAACACCAGATATAACCACCTTGCTGAACGGTTAAGACCCGGATTTAAACTACTCTATCTATTTCTAAATACTATTTTTTGTAGAGTTTAACCTTTTCTTCTGCCCTTTGAATATTTCTTGCTGCATTAGCATGGTCCGGGTCAATCTCCATAACCCTTTCCCAATATAATATCGCGAGTTGATAAAGCTCCTGGGTATATGCAGCAACGCCTTTCATGTAAAGATCATCGATATCCTTACCAGAAATACCCTTTTCCTTTGCACTGATTTTCTCTAGATATTCCTCGGCCGTTATATTATTATTATCAAAAGTCAACGCCATTTTCAATTCTGTTTCGGCAAGACCGAACTTGCCTTGTTTATAAAGTTTTATACCTTTCTGAGTATAGTTAACAGATAAATTCCTAAGATTCCTTTTAATCTCGTCGCGTTTACTCAAAGCAACCTGGTTACCGGGCTCTATTGCAAGCGCACGGTTCACATCATGGAGTGCTTCAATCCACTTACTCTGATTAATATAAGCAGTCACATTCTCTAAAATTCCCGCTACTTGCGTTTTCAGATGTGACCTTGCTTTCCCGACATATTCACGTGCCTCTTGATGTATCGGGTCAAGGACAAGTATGGCATTCCATTCGCTGATCGCGTTGCTGAATTTTTTCCTGGAATAATATTCGAGACCATTTTTAAAATGCAGGGATATTTTATCTTGAATCTCCTGTTCGCGCTCAATCCTGGCCATTTGAACTTTGACCAGGGCACTCGAAGCGGCATTGAGCCATTGTTTGGCAAGTTCATGGGTCGGATCGATTTCAAGAACCAAACCGAATTCAGAAATGGCCTCAAGATATCGTCCCTGATTATATTCTGCAATACCTGTTGAAAGATGTTCGTTGATCTTTCTTTTTTCAATCTTTTTCCTTATCTCTTCACTTTCTTGCGCAGCTTTTTCATGATATGGATTCCAGATTAAGGCAATGTCAAAACTTCTCAACGCTTCATCATATCTGTTCTTGCCATGTTGAACGAGTCCTTGGTGGTAAAAAGCTTCAGCAGTCATTCTTGCTCGTCTTTGTAGTTCTTCAGCGATCTTTCTTTCTTCGTCCTCACTCATTTCCTTTTTCTTTCCAAAATTGTAGGAAAGGGAAAAATTATGGGTTAATCCAAGCGCACCATATGTTGCAAAGGCATAGTCGATATTGAAATTCTCAATTCGAAAACCCAAACCCGCGGTTAGACCAGCCAATCTTTCATCATTACCAAGACCACTTCTATAACCTGCCCGCAAGCTGATCTTCTCCATTAGCAGTCCTTCTGCCCCAAAACAGAATTGGATGTTATCTTTTAATGGCTTTACTAGATCAAATCCAAAACTTGCTTTTTCTTGGAATAACGAGTAACCAAGACCTGTTCTTACCTGGGTCGGTAGAGAAAATGAACTGTTTGTAAATTTCATTTTTGTGCCGATATTAGTAAGCGCAATACCAGCTTTCAAACCCGGCAAACCAGATCTTATACTCATACCAAGATCACCAGCGTATGATATCGCATTATCGACACCAATTCTTTGATAAATAAGCTTTATGTTTGTGCCGAGGGAAATTCCCCAACTGAGATACCTTGCAAATGTAAGAGATGGTACGACAAAATATGCACCAAATGTTGATATTGGGTTCTGCGACGGAACCGTTCTCTCTTCAAGCTCAGCTAAATAAAGCCCTTTCATTGAAAAACCTGTAGCGAACGCTTTCGTGCCGTAAGCAAACGCGAGATGTTCATACCTTATCGACTGGAAGTATTCCGCATGCATAAGGGTTGCTTGTGTACCATGCAACCAACCTAAACCACCTGGATTCCAGTACAGCGAGTTGACACCGGTGCTAAGTGCTGTAACAGCTCCACCCATAGCTAATTCATGAGCACCAACCCCAAGATTGAGAAAACTCGCGCCGGTCTCTCCAGCATCCGCAAATACACATACTGGGAAGAAGAACAAAATACTTACAAAAACTATCAGATATTTCTTAATTCCATCTCCTCCTCTTATTTGACGATCGCAAATTTCTTTATCACTGACCTTGTCTCACCGCTTGCATCACTCGTTGCATGGATCCTGAATAAATAGACATCACTTGCAATACCTGACATATTCCAGACTATCGCATTCGATGATTCTTGATGCGGAGGTCTGCCGCCTTCTCCCCTGCCATGCAAACTCGTGACCCTCTTACCTCCAAGATTGTAAATATCAACCGTGATATCCGCATTGGCATTTACATAGAAGTGAAAGTTGATAGTATTACCGCAAGCTGGATTAGGCCACGCATAAACCATTTCTTGAGGTAGAAATTCCCCATGTGGTGTGATACTGAAATTGGTTTCAGAAAACCCATTGTTCAGCCAAACATCATAGCCGGCAACTTTGATACGGCATACACCCGAGGCAAAACCAACCGTACCTAACCAATCACCATAACCTATGGTATCAGGTAATAGATCAAGAATATGAAGTGCGCTCGCTGCAGTCCAGACTGAACAGACAACTACCGAACCAGAATCTAATACCTCATTTGGCAATGCACTAATATAGACCGAATCACCGATATATGCTGGTGATGGATCAACGATAATGTCAAAAATCGGTCCAATCGTATCTTCACCACTGATAACAAAGAAAACTGAATCAACTCCACCCCAGTTACCTGAAGCATCAACGCCGTGGAGATAGACCATATGGCTACCATAACCCATCGTATCAGTATGGATCGTATCAATAACATCGACTACAGGTAAACCAAAACTATCTACCGGTAATGCCGCATAGCCAGAACCATTACTGCCAATACTATCAATAAAGTATTCAGCATTCGACACTTCTTGATTA
>JAUWGT010000066.1 GCA_030606265.1 Candidatus Stahliibacteriota bacterium
TGTATACTTTCGAAAAAGAAAAAGATAACTATTATTGAAAACTTACTGTGGGGTAATGGGGTCAAATCTAAACATTTGACATCAATGATTGAGATTCAAATGGGTCTATGACATTATCGACATGGTGGTCATGGACCTGAATACCAGATTCTAAAACGGCGGGTTTCTGACCAATCAGTAAACCATGTCCATCTTGGACTCGATGCCTTTACGCGCCAGTAATGATCTCCTATGTTGGATCTAGTGAAGACGCTGTCGAGTGTATTGTAGGATAGTATGTATATTGCTGTAAGAGTGTCAATGAATGTTGGTTCCGAAGATATATGGAACTCATAATATTCAGCATCTATAATTGCGTTCCAAATAAAGTCTATTTGAACTACATCCAGACCGGGTATGTTAGTTACAACGTAGCCAGTATCATCCGGTGGAGAAACAAGTCTTGGTGGATTAGGCGGCGGAATCAAGGTATCTGGTTCAGGAGCAAATTCATACGGGTCTTTGCACCCTGGATTGGTACTGAATAGTGCAACAATAAACAGTACAGAAGTCGCCTTTATTGCCATACAGAGGTAATACATAGTTATTTCCTTTCTTGGTTCATCATCACTTTCATTATTGATCATGAACCAACTCTACCAGTATGTTTTATATCGTGACTAAACATCGGCCAAGGAGTAGTGGCTAAGCGTCCAGAACCTTGTATAGCATAAAGTGAAGGTATCCATACACCAGAGCATCCAACATAGATAGTGCCATCAGTGGCAATCGCTGGAGAAGAATGCACGTCGCCCCATGTTTTTGCTTGCCATCTCACTGTGCCATCATTAGAGAATGCATAAAGATTATTGTCATGTGAACCCACATATATTGTATTGTCCGAACCAATTGCTGGTGAGGATGCTATGATATCGCCTGTTCGAAAACGCCATTTCAGTGTACCCTCTGGGTTTAGAGCGTAGAAATAGTGGTCCCAGGAACCTACATAGATTGTGCCGTCAGCACTGATCGCTGGTGATGAATTTACAGCGTTACCTGTTTGAAAGCGCCATTTCAAAGTGGAGTCTGGATTAAGTGCATAGAGATAATGGTCATCTGAACCAAAATAGATAGTGCCGTCGGTCCCGACTGCAGGGGATGACGTTACATAACTGCCTGTTTGGTAGCGCCATAGTAATGTGCCATCAGGGTTCAAGGCGTACAGGGAACAATCCCATGAGCCGACATAAATTGTACCATCTGAGCTGATCGCTGGCGAGGATTGCACCGGAGCATTAGTCAAATATCGCCATTTCAGCGATCCGTTCTGGTTAAGTGCATAGAGATAACAATCACGCGAGCCTATGTAGATTGTGTTGTCCGAGCCAATTGATGGCGAGCAGTCAACATTATTTCCTGTTTGGTACCGCCATACAAGCGAGCCATCTGGATTGAGTGCGTATATGTAATGATCGATCGAACCAAAGTATATTGTGCCATCCGAACCGATTGCTGGTGAAGATTCAATACCATCGCTTGTTGCATAGTGCCAGGCTAATGTCCCATCAGGATTGAGCGCATAGAGATAACCATCATATGAGCCAAAGTAGATAGTACTATCAGAACCGAGGGCCGGCGAGGATTTAACAATACCACCAGTTTCATAGCGCCATTTTTTAATACCGAGAATACTTACAATGACGGTTATTGTATCGGATATTCCTTCTCGTCCGTATTCATCATAAGCTTTTGCGAAAATAGTGTGTGATGAATTATTTGCAAAAGAAGCAGTCTGCCATGGGTAGATATATGGTTCGGAAATCGTTGTGAATTCAAGAGAATCATCAATATAGATTTCCACATAGTCTACCTGTTTTTCTACGACAACCTCAACAACTATATCGACTAATTCACTGACTACTGAACCATCAGGAGGGTTTGTTATCAGCACCTCAGGAGGCTCTGAACTGGAACATACAACAAAGATCATTGAGACCGAAACACACAACATCAAGGGTATCATTATTGCTTTTCTTTTCATACTAATCCCCTGTTATCTGTCAATTTATTCAAATCGCATAGTGATACCAATTCTTGCTCTTCTCGGTGCAGAATTGGCATTGACCCAGTCATCAGTGGCAACAACTGCTGCTCTATAAGCCTCGAATTCCTCAGGTGGTGTTATCAGTCCATCATGATTAAAATCAGCCGCCGGGTTATAATAATAATTAGTTATTGGGATATAGTCATCAAACTCTTCTTTTCTAATACTTTCCAAAGACTGAAATGTACTGTGTTGTGCGATTTCATAGCGAGCATCAAGGACATTTATAATCTCCAGATTAGTATTTAAAGAGATCTTACCGATTTTGAACGATCTTGAAATAACACAATCAATACTTCTTCGAAAAGGTAGTCTTAGGATATTTCTTTCTTTATACTTTCCTTCAGGACCTGGTGGTGTATAAGGAAACCCTTGGCCAATATGACCAAAAACATATAGGTCTGTTTGCAATGGAAGGTTGAATAATCCCTGGATAAGAATCCGATGGCGTTGGTCAAAATCCATGTAATATTCTTTTGCTTCAGGTATATATGTTGTATCAAGTTGAATGATATCATATACTTCCTGTGCATACGAACTTGTGCCTCTTGCCCAGGACAGAGTATACGATATTTTGCCGGTGAATACTGGATTCGCGAATTCCATGATTGTTTCGAGCCCTTTGATATTGGCATATTCGACATTAAAACATTGAATATAGCTACTAGGAAGAGCCGAAACATAACGAGTTCCAACAAGGTCAGATACATCTTTATAAAATGTGTTTATTGTAGCGCTCAGGTTCTGGCGTATTGCACCTTGCAAGCCGATTTCATAACTCATTGTTTTTTCTGGCTTCATATCAGGGTTTCCAACAAGAGGTAGCATTCGGCTATACGGCCATGGTAGGAGCTGGTAACAACTGTACATATAATCATATAAAGGAGGTTGGGCATACCGTCCGATATTGGCTCTAAACAAAAATTTGTCAGTAACCATAAATGAAAAGCCTACGCGCGGTGAAATAATTACTTTTGGTTCAATACCCTCTATATCACTTGAGAAATAATCGTATCTGCAGCCGATTTTGGCATATAGACCTTTATAATCAATATTATCCTGTAGAAATACAGAGTACTCAGTAGGGTTATATTGATATTCATCATTGATTGGGTTCAAAGTGTCATTACTTAAGAGGTAAGTGAAGTTTTCAAAATCTTGATATGCATATTCAAGACCTGCATTGATCTCATGATATTTATGGATTTGCAGAACAGCTTTAGCTTGAGTTTTCAGTATATGCGTCGATTTATCCTGGTACATACTATAAGTAGTGGGTTCTTGATACCAATGCCTGGTATAGATACCAAAGGGATTCTTGCTGCCATACACGATACCTTTATAAGTATTATAGTGACGAAACGTAAAATCTTCGAAAAGGCCATAATGACCAAGTTCGCGTACACCGAAGATTCGTCGTGTGTACAGTCTGCTCAAGGTTAGATTGAGAAATGTTCGCGAATTAGGCAGAAAGTTTATATTTAGAGCCTGTAAGTTACCTTTTCTTAGGTCTGAGCGATAATTATCATACAGGAATCTCATTTTCCTTGGTGCGTAACGGTCAAATTGAGTTCGTGAGAGTACGCTGCTTATATTTAGCGTGAGTTTACCTGAAGGTATGTAAAACCACTTTCCGTATAGAGAATAATCATCCCTTTGTTTGTGGGGTAGTTTGTAGAGCTTTGGATTCCAGTCATCAGTATGCATGATGTCGAGCGAGACAAAACCTTTGAACTTCTGCGCTACGGGAAGATGAATTGCAGATTGCACGTTCTCATATCCAAAATCATAATAAAATGGCATAACTCTTTCTGTCTTAGCGTATATCTTTGTCTGGAAATGGTCGGCAGGACGCTCAGTAATCAGATTAACAACACCGGACATTGTCCTGCCATATTCCACATCAAAACCACCGGGCATGAAAATTATCTCATCAATAATACCCTTTGATATATTTATCGCCGGATCACCGGTCTGGGGGTCAATAATCGAAACATTATCGATCAAATAAAGGACTTCAGTTGCTCTACCGCCGCGCACATGGAGTGCCGTATCAAGGTTCGCCACTGAGGGTTGAAATGCGATAAGCGATATCGTATAGTCAATAGGTAAAGCTGCAAGTTCGTCTTTTCTAATAATATAGGTAGTGCCGGTCATGTCTTTTTTGACGAACGGGGTTTTACTGATAATAGTAATAGGTTCCATTTCAATTGGTGCTTGCTTAAGCATGATCTTTAAACGTGCGCTCTGGTCGATTTCAACAATGACATCTTTGATCTGTTGTGTCTGGTAACCAACACATGAAATCTCTACCGTATATATGTTTGGCAGTACATTAAAGATAAAAAACGTGCCGTCCTGGTCAGTTGCTGTACCCAATTCAGTTTTGAGGATGACTATATTAGCATAGGGGATCGGTTTATTCGTGGCTTGGTCGATCACAATGCCTTGAATCTTACCGCTGACCCCATTGATTAAAATTAGCAAAAACAAAGCATTGATCATGCTATCCTCCCTATGATTATTATAATAGATACCCCTCTACTGTCAAGTGTTAGAGAGCACAGGAAGTGCAAAGTGTTTGAAATACTATGATCTAGTTCTATCCTTTCCCCCAGCATATGAGTATAATAGCAAAGCGTGAAAAATTTGTGAAAAATGGAACAACGGGGTCAAATCTAAACATTTGACATCAATGGTTGACATAGAGAAAACTGTGAGTAAACTGAATACATGGCGCGACCATTGCGGATTCAGTTTCCCGGTGCATTCTATCATATCACCTGCCGCGGTATTGAACGCAGACGCATTTATGCGGACGACAATGACCGTCACAAGTTTCTTGCGTTACTTACCGATTCATTAGAGACCTACCAAGTTGTCCTGTATGCATACATCCTTATGAGCAATCATTTTCATTTGCTTATTCAGACCCGGAAGGCAAATTGTTCTGAGTTTATGCGACATTTTAATATCTGTTATACAGGTTGGTTCAACTGGTGTCATAATCGTTGTGGTAATCTGTATCAGGGTAGATATAAGGCATATTTAATTGATGCGGACAGCTATCTTTTAGAGGTGTCGCGGTATCTACACTTGAATAGTGTTCGTATAAGAGATTTGCGCGCTATGGATTATGAACGGCGTTGGCCTTATGCACAGGACTATCGTTGGTGTAGTCTACCAGGGTATCTTAATAAAAGCAGAATTGTTGAGTATATTGATTATGATTTTATACTTGATATGGTTGGTAGTCGTCGTGCGTATCGAGGTTTTGTGCTTGATGGGTTGAAGCGGGATATGGAGAATCCGTTCACGAAGGTGAAGAGCAGGATTATTTTGGGCGATGATGATTTTGCCACAGAGGTTAAGCGATATTTGCAGCGTGGCTCATGCCGTGAGCAGCCATCATACCGGGATATTGTAACGACTGTTTTAGAGCCTGAGGTTGTGCTTGGGATACTCCAGCGGGAATATGGGATTGGTAAGGGATTATTGCAGCGGCGTGGTGCACATGGTGTGCTGCGGGGGATTGCAGCTGAGTTATTATACAAGTATTGTGAGATTACACAAGCACAGATTGGTCAATTGTTGGGGGATATAGACTATATGTCAGTGTGTCAATTAAGAAAGCGTTTAAAAGGGAAGATGCAACAGGATGCAGTAGTTATGAAGAGATACAGTGAAATTGAAGCACTGCTTAAACGCCAATTGTCAAATGTTTAGATTTGACCCCATCATGGGCCCTTTTAACTTTTTGCTTTCAGCATATCTACGAGGAATCGTGATGGTCGTTGAATACGCCCATGATGCCGCTTGGGATAGAGTAGATACAATTTTTTCTGTGCCCGGGTAAGGGCAACATAACAGAGTCTTCTTTCTTCTTCAACCTCCTGGGATGAAGCCATTTTCTTGGTGAGGGGAAAGACATCTTCAATCAGGTCAACCACGAAGACAATAGGAAATTCAAGACCCTTAGCACTATGCACAGTCATTAATTTCACTGTATCTTTTTCCCATTCTGACAGGTCTAGTGCATGAATCAATCTGATTTCACTCAAGAATTTCGATAATTTAAAATTCCCATAACCTTTTGCAAAAGCAATTAGTTCGTTGATATTTTCGCCCTTTAGTTTTGCTGCATCTGCAACTTCTGTTATTATACGGCTCGGCGTCAAGACCCCTGGTTCCATTATATGGTGATCAAATATAGTCTCGGTACGCTCAAGACTCATTTTCTTCACCATGAAAATCGCCTGGGCTCTTGCAGTAAATTCTTTGATCGTCGGGGGGTCAGGATATTTCTTTGAAGAATAGAAATCAAGGAGTTCGAGATATTCAATCACTGGTTTTATATCAGAGCGTTCGTAAAATGAAGCACCGCCGATCAGGGTATGGGGAATACGTGATTTGATAAAAGCTTCTTCGTAAATCATTGATATGTAATTCATCCTATACAGTATTGCGATGTCCTGAAAACAGTAGCCATCTTTTTTCAGCGATTTTAGTTCTTTAATAATATAATCAGCCTCATCTTTTTCCGATTTGGCAGCATATACCATGATATCGCCGGTTTGGGTATTAGGGATTGCAGTACTCGCTCGCAACATTAGATTATTCGCGATTTCGAGAATCGCTTGGGGCAGGCGAAAACTTCTCGTGAGATTATAAGTTTTTGTATTTTTAAAATCCTGGGGCACTTGATAGATTAGTTTTCGGTCAGCGCCGCGCCAGCTATATATTGCCTGGTCCTCATCACCGGTAAAAAATATATTACCGTTGTAGATCAAGGACAAAAATCGATACTGGGCATGGTTAATATCCTGGAGTTCGTCAACGAAAATGTAATTAAACAGAGTCCTATAATATTCTCTTATATCGGTATTTTCTTCAAGGAGCTCTATTGCATAAAGAATCAGATCATTATAGTCGAGAATATTATTTTTTCGCAAGTGTTCCTGGTACTGTGTATATATCTTGTGGCAGTATTTTTCCCAACTATTTTCCGGTTTGAATTCATCGCTGGTGACTCCCTTTGCTTTGAGGTTCTCAATGAATTTTATGATTGCATTGGTACGGTACTTACCGGTCTTGAGTTTCATTCTGGTAAAAATTCTTTTCGGTTCTTCAATTGTGAAATTTTCATTGAGGTTAAGCCTTTCTGCATCACGACGCAGCATTCGGTAGCCAATTTTGTGGAAAGTGCCGAGCCATAAGTCGTGCAAAGATAAACTGGTCAAATGTGCTAGCCGACTTTTTATATCATTTGCTGCTTTATTAGTAAATGTGCAAACAAGGATTTTTGATATTGGGATGCCTTTTGCAATCAATCGGTCAATGGCATAGGTTAACGTAGTGGTCTTTCCACAACCTGCCTGACCGAGTAAAAGGACATTTCCGTCGATTCGGGTAATGATATCTTCTTGTGCCGGGATTAATTCTATGGGTTTTGCTTGTTTTGCCGGAAGGCTAATACTGCTTACGACCTTGATCGCCTTATCTTTTCTTGTGATTATCTTGAGGAGTTCATTGGCATCGGGTCTTGATTCAGGGGTTAGACTAAGACATTTCAATATGGCATCTTCGATATACTGTGGTATTTGAATTCGCAATACAGTGGGCATAAGATAATTGCTCTTTTCGATTTTTTTGTGTAGTGTAGCGAGATCATTTGCCAAAAAGGGTGGTGTACCAGTGAGTAATTCGTAGAGAATAGTACCGATGGACCAGATATCACTCTTTTCAGTATAGCTACCTTGCCAAACCTCAGGTGACATATAGATAGGTGTACCGGCGGTTGATGCGGAAAGCGATCCAGCACGGATAAAGCGGGCCAGACCAAAATCAGCTACTTTAATGAACTTCTTCTGATCCTTTTCAGTGAGCAAGATATTTTCGGGTTTTAAATCACGGTGCAATACACGATTCTTATGGGCATATTGGATAGCATCGAGGATTTGGGCGGTAATGCTCACGGCTTTTTCAATGCCGAGACCTTCATCACTAATAATTTCTCTCAAAGTGCTGCCTTTTATGAACTCCATGACCAACACAAATTTGTTGTCGATGAAGTCGATATTGTAAAATCTGACGATATTAGGATGATTAAGCGATGCGAGTAGCCTTGCCTCGTCCTTGAGCATAGCAATTTCTTCTTTTCTCATTCTCGATATTTTTAGGGCGAAATCTTTATCGAGTATAGTATCGTGTGCTAAGAATACGTCGCCAAATCTACCACCACCGAGCCAATCGAGAATCTCGTACTTGCCGAGTTTTTTTAAGAGCATAATAACGAATTAGTTAATTGTTATATGGCATCGCTGCCCGTATAGTTATTCGTTGGCTGTCTATCGTTGTTTTACCATTAACCATGCCGTATGACCATACGAGCCGCCCTGCCGAAAAACGTATAACGAACATCTTGGTTTATACTGGGAAAGCTGACAGATGGACTACATTATCTTGATATACAGTTGCTTGTCCTAATAAGCCGTCAGCTTTGATCGTAATATTCTGGGTTTTTGTCTTTGATTCATTTTTGTTGAGGGCGGCGAGAGTCGTGGTTAAGAATCTCTCCACATTGGGATGACCATTTCCTTTATGTACATATTCAATGGCATCCAGAGCATAGCTTCTAATAAGTTTGTTCTCGCATTTTTGATAGATCTTTGGGTTCTGAAACATATCACAACCAAGGATGCGGTTACCAGTCGTGCCGATAAGACCGATAGCATTATGATTCAGACTTTGGAAATCTTCAATATACCGGTTGATTTCTTCTGCAAGATTTTCGAAGATATCGTGCATTGACGAGGTTGCCGAACGAGTCTTAGTAACGGTCATTTTGCGCTGTATTTCTTTCCAGATTGCTTTTTGTATATCAGTTTTTGTTTGTCTGCTTTTCGTGAGCAGGGCGCGCAAACCTGGATAAGAACAATATCCTGTTTTAAACCCGCCGATTTCACCCCATCTGTCTTCTTCAGCACATATTACAGAAATCCGACGGGTCGAATTGGGTTCAGAAATATCTGATCTCGAGATTATGCGATTTTGCAGAGCACCGGTAATCTCATCGCCATCGAGCATTAAAACCGGGCTGTTCCCGCGGTTTATGAAAAGTATTTCATTGACGTCTGGTGTATCGAGTTCACGGAATTCTGCGTCACCGGCATTGATCGTTTCTTCGATCGTCGTTAGTGTAAAGCCGTTGCCATTGTCTCCTTTGATAGGGTATATTTTTAGATTTCGCAAGAATACTGGTTCGGCTGCTTTTAGATTAGCAAATATGTTATTCAATAGGCCACCAGACCCTGAAATACCTAATTTCTGACCAATCAGTAAACCATGTCCATCTTGAACTTGATGCTCTCACGCGCCAGTATACAGACCTTGGTAAAAAGGCGATGGTAACAGTATTATATGAAAGCTTATACGTTACCGGATCAGTGTATGTTGTGTCAGCATAAAGATGGAGTTCATAATACTCTGCACCTTGAGCAGGTGTCCATTCAAAATCCACAATAACCGGCCCTAAAGCCTCTACATAAACCCAACCAGTATCATCCGGAGGGTTCAAGAGCTGGGGTGCGGCAGGTGGCAATATCAATGAATCTGGGTGCGGCGCATATTCGTCCGGGTCTTTACAACCCGTTTGCAGAGTTGTAAACATGATAATACCAATAATTAACAAGAGAGTTTTCAATGATATCCTAAATATTTTCATAATATTCTCCTCAATTAAAACCAAGATTGATACCTAATCTTGCCCTCCTCGGCGATGTATAAGCGTTAACCCAATCATCACTTGCCTCAATTAGTCCCCGGAAAGACAAATATTCTTCTTCAGGTGTGATGATTCCATTATGGTTCATGTCTGCACCTGGGTGATAATAGGGATTATGAATGTCTATATAGGGTGGATCATGTTCAAAATCTTCTTTATGTATCATTGATAAAGGAATTACTGGAAAATGTGCAGCGGTTTCATACCGATGATCAAGGAGGTTCATTATTTCAAAATCCATTGTGAAACTGAGTGATCCTATGGACAATGATTTTGATAGTACACAATCAATCTGTCTTTGAAATGTGAGTCGTTCAATATTTCTTTCTTCATATTTTCCTTCAGGTCCAGGCGGTGTAAATGGGAAACCATTGCCAAAATAAGCAAAAACGTACAATCGTGTTTTCACGGGAAGCTTTACCACACCTTGCATGAAAACCCTATGGCGTTGGTCAAAATCAAGGTCATACTCTTCAGCTGGTTGTATAATGGTTGTATCAGCATATTCAAATGCGTAGGAACTCGTACCGCGTGCCCAGGATAGCGTATAAGAAATTTTGCCGGTAAAGAGCGGTTTTACGAATTCCACAATCGTCTCCACCCCTTTGATGTTTGCATATTCAAGATTGAAGTACATATGATAGCCAGCGGGTAATGCTGGTATATAGCGTGTTCCAGTGAGATCAGATACATCTTTAAAAAAGGTGTTGATCGTGGTGTTTAAATTCGGACGTATTTCGCCTTGGAGACCTAGTTCATAGCTAACCGTTTTTTCTGGTCCAAGCGTGGGGTTGCCAATAGGTGGTGGATCGAGGTACGATGGTAAAGGCAAGAGGCTATAATAACCATACTGATAATCGCGCAACGGCGGTTGGACATACCTTCCAACATTGGCTCTTAAGAGGAATTTATCGGTCACCAGAAAAGAAAAACCAAGACGGGGTGATACGACAATAATTGGTCCACGATAGTTGAGCGTATATGTTGTGGTATCACCTGAGATACTGGTTTCGAGCATAGCATTTGGGTCGTTCTGGAAATAGTCGATTCGACAACCAATCTTAGCATACAATCCTTTGAAATCAATATTATCTTGTAGATACAATGCGTATTCATTGGGGTGATACTGGTACTCATCGATAAGCTGATATACAGTATCACTGATAAAATACGAGAAATTATCAAAGACCTGATCAGTATATTCAAAACCAGCTTTGAGTTCATGGTACTCATGAACCTGCATATTAATTCCGAAATTAGCCCTCATTATTTCAGAAGTTTTGTCCTGGTACTCATAATAATCACCTTCGGAAATTATTGCCCAGTAATCTGCACCAAAAGGATTATTGATTCCACCGTGAGGCCACTGGAGTGATTCGTAATCGCGAAAGGTAATATCGTCAAAACGACCATATGTACCTGGTTCACGCACGCCATATACCCTCTGTGTGTACAATCTGCTCAGGGTCAGGTTGAAAAGATAATGCGTATTGGGCAGATAGTTGATACTGAAAGACTGCAGATCACCTTTTCTTATGTCTGAGCGGTAATTATCAAGATTGAATTTCCATTCTGAATTATAGCGGTTGAACTGGGTCCGTGATAACGCACCGCTTATACTAACACTTAGTTTGCCAGACGGTGCAAAGAGCCATTTCCCATATAATGAATAATCATCCCTTTGTTTATGCGGTAAAATATAGAGTTTTGGATCCCAATCATCAGTATGCATCATATCGAGTGAAATCAATCCTTTGAATCGTTTTGATATTGGGAGATGGATTGAAGCAAGATAATTTTCATAGCCAAAATCATAATAGAATGGCATAATCCTTTCAGTCTTTGCATATGTTTTTGCGTGAAGCTTATTTTCAGGGAATGCAGTAATAAGATTGATTACCCCGGACATGGCGCGGCCGTATTCCGCATCAAATCCCCCAGGTAAAAAGATGATTTCGTCAATGATTCCTTTTGAAACACTAATTGCTAGATCTCCTGTTTGGGGATCGATAATCGAGACATTATCGATCATATACTGGACCTCAGTTGCCCGACCACCGCGCACGTATATTGCTGTGTCAGAACGAGCTACACCTGGCTGGAAACCTACGAGTTCGGTTGCATAATCAACGGGCAGGTAGGGTAATTCAGCCTTCCTTATTATATATGTTGTGCCGACCATGTCTTTTTTCACCACTGGTATTTCGCTGGTTACAGTTATTGGCGGTATTTCAATGGTTGTTTGTTCCAGCGTGACATCCAGGCGTACAGTTTGGTCGACTTCCACGATTACATCAGTGATGCGCTTAGACTGAAATCCCATATAAGAAACCTCGATTGTATAAATACCTGGCGCTACATTAAGGATGTAGAAACGTCCATTATCATCGGTGGCAGTACCTATATCAGTATTGAGAATAATCACGTCAGCGTGAGGTATGGTCTCTTTTGTAGCTTCGTCTTTGACAATCCCCTGGATTTTACCACTGATGCCATTTATCATAAGCAGTATGAATAGCAAATTGGTCATGTTTTTTTCTCTGTCCATTATAATGTGAATATTGTCAATGTCAAGGTGCCGCTTTTAATCATAAATAATCTACCC
>JAUWGT010000046.1 GCA_030606265.1 Candidatus Stahliibacteriota bacterium
ACGATCATCGCCCTAATCGGCGTTGCCCTGATCTTTCTGTTGTGAATTGTGATATTAGAATAAAGTCCGGTAATAAGAAGGTTTGACCATAGTTTCTGACATCAAACTCAATTTGTCCAACTCCCTATTTACATAATCCGATGTCCCCCATATTTTAAGAGTCTGTTTCACATCCTTTTCAGTCCCGCAAGTGATTATTCTCGGACCTATTATTATACAATCTCTGATATCAGAACCGTGTTCACCCAGCTCCGTGTATTCTAAGCTGTTTGTTCGCAAATCATAGACAATCAACTTACCGGTTTGTCTGCTTTCATCATCGACTTTTGTCCCTGCGATAACGCGTCCGTCAAAATAGCTATGTAATGCCGACACAGAAGACTTCTTTCGACCGATAAAGATAGTCTGACTCATACTTTTCAAATCGAAAATTCGTACTGATCCCTGCTTGTCTCCTGTAGGTTTACCGATACCAGCAAGAATTCTATTACCCGGGTACAGAGCAAGTGCACTTATCGGTAGTTCATTACCATTGATAATGCTTAAGGTACTATGCGATATATCCCAAACGAGTAGTTCCCCATGATCTGTTCCCGCATAGACAGTACCCGCATGATCAATGGCAACACAGCTTACACCACCTCCTTCATGGACTAATTTCTTAACTTCCTTTGACAGAATGTCCCACACCATAATCGAACCATCAACGTGCCCGGTAACGATGAGGTGATTACGATCAGTACCGAGGACATTGATCAATGGGATTTGCGAAGCAATGTCAACTACCTCTTTTCTATCAAAAGAGGTGATTTTGAGATTACCATTCACATCAACCGAGCAAATATCACCTCCAATAACACATATATCAAGCACCTCAGCATCATGCGCCGTCGTGTAGAGCATATGGTCATTGAAGCCAGATAAGATACCGATCGAACCGTCATATCCACCATAAGCAAGTTGACCCTGTGTATAAAATTCGATACGCTTGATTTTACAGGCAGCAAGCTCTATCGTGTTCAGAAGATTGGGTTGACTTTTCCTATCCACGTTGAGCAATCTATTGAATCGTGCTTCATCAGGAGAGAAATCAACAGCACGTTGTAATGTAAAATAGTCGATGGAAGGAATTATCTCCCTCATGTTACAATCAACTTTTTGTTCAATTACTTCGAGCCGTCTATTTCCAAACATGAACTCGCCAAGTCTTATGTAATCACCCCAGGTCTCTACTTTCTGACGGGCGAAAATTTCACCGATTTGCTCGCTGGTCAACCTTGATGGCATGGAATTGTCCAGGTTATAGATAAGAACATCACCATTGCGGTAGAACTCCGTCTCTTCAATAACCGGTTTCTCAACATATGATAGACATGTTTTAATATGCTCTAATGAACCCTCACGGTGTTCAAGATTCAAGCGTTTAGTCGAGAACGTCGTGCGAAAATTAACGATAACATCCATATAACCGTATAAGTAAAAGATCTTGATCACCTGATAGAAATATGTTTCATCCATCCAGCCGTCGAGTATTATTAATTTCTTGTTGCTGTTTTGCTTCATAAAATCAGCGAAGAAAGCACGGGGATCATCCTCGTCCTCATTATATGGATAATCCTGATATTGTTCTGGATCGAAAAGTTCTTTCAGTAGTCTGATACCCATCATCCTGTTAAATAGATACATGTGACCGGGATTATCGCGCATAAGATACAGAATCTCGTCTTTTTTCACGTCACCAAAGCCGTCTTTTATGCACTCACAAAAGTGAGTCTTACCCGTACCCGAATCACCGGTCACCGCAAGGACAACGGGTTTTTTAACTGAGATCAAATGAAAAAGGGTCTCGGACAATTCATATAACCCTGAGCTGCTGGATTTCAAAGCGATTAATGGCAATGTTGCGGTATTATGGAAATATAATGAATGTAAGAAATCGGGCAACCCCAACCTACGTAAACTAAATGCTACTTCCTCCAGAACTTTCCCATCGTTACTCGTTAGTAAATTCATCAAAGCCGTCACGATTCCTGCATCAATCCCACCATACGCCTCTTTTTGTGCGCTACCGATCATCCCCATTGTCCAGGCCAGAGCAAGCTCGGTATCGCGGCTTTGGTTAACTAGCTGTTTCATAAGGACTGGCATAGCTGGCAGGGCATCTACACCCAATTTACCTAAAGCCCAAATGATCTCGTTCTTCTCCCAGCGGAGCGATTGTTCATAACCATGTGTACCACTGCTCATATACACGGTTACCGAATCAGGCCCGTCGAGTACACCAGTAAATGCCGGTAAGGACTGGGGCTGTTTTACATTACCGAGTGCGTAAATCAGGTTGCATCTGATATTTGTGTGCTTTAATTCGGTTGACAAAAGAACCTGAATAAGAACTTCGGTAGCACGTACATCAACCAAAGATCCCAATATGTCTGATACATAATATGGAAGACCGCTTGTGATTTCAATATCCTGGTTGACAAGAATGTCGAGACAAGGACGAAGGAGTGCACTTGGTATCTTGCTCAGAGAACCTATTGACGAAGGCATTCTTTCACTAATAATTGAGTATACTTCGCCCCGGGCTTGAGAGCTCTTCAGATCATTAAGGATATCATCCAAACTCTGTCGTACTTTGTCCTCTTCGGCGATTATTTGGCTAATATGACAGAATAGATCACTGTTTTCCCGAAGCTGCCCGAGGACGTCCAGGAATATTTTGTCTGTCTTGTCATTACCCGGCACCTGGGAATATCTGTTGAAGAACTTCTGAACTTTCAGGATGTATTCTATTTTTCGCTTCTTTCCTTCATAATCCCAATCCGTAACATATGCCTTGCTGTTGATATTCAGGGCTTCATATTCAATCAATTGATATACTGTTTCAAAAACAGCGAAGATGTCCGATTCACGCAGGTGTGCGTTCTTATGTAATAAAGATTCAATAGTAAAAAGGCTGGTGTATTTCCCGCAGGTTAAGATCTCGAACATCCTATGAAGCTCCTTATTATGCTGATATAGATACCTTAATTCCCAAAACCTATGCCATAATTCATTTGATATCCGCTCGCGCATGGTTTTCGGTCCAGGTAGCCATTTCCCGTGGATATTCAAATACATGAGTTTTGTCGGATCATAATTGGATAGCAATGCGATCACCGCATTGACAATATCAAGTGGTCTATTTTGTGGTTGTCCCATATGTACGCTCACTCGAGTATTTTTGCTACCGCTCTCCGTAATTCGTCCGGCGTAAAAGGTTTTGGCAAATAGTCGATCGCCCCAGATTTGATAGCCGCGACTGTTGATTTAGTGGAAGGGTAGCCGGTTATCATGATTACATGCACTTCTGGATTGTTCTCTTTTAGAACCTTGAGCAGCTCCATCCCACTTATCCCCGGCATCATAAGGTCAGTGATTATCACATCGTATTCATTTGCGCCTTGTTTTTTCAATGCTTCTTCGCCACTGAGTACAGTATCGACAATATAATCACTGATTTCAAGAACTTTCGCTATACTATTGCAGACATGTACTTCGTCATCAACGACTAAGATTCTTGCTGACCTAGACATTTAATCCCCCTGATCACTTAACATCTGTTGCCTGCACCGGTAATCTAATGGTTATAGTCGTACCGCGCCCCAAACTGCTCTGTACATCAACGGAACCATCATGCTGCTTGATAATACCATAGCTAACCGATAAACCTAAACCGGTCCCCTTAACGCCCTTGGTACTGAAAAAAGGATCGAATATCTTGCCGATATTTTTATCATCAATACCACAACCCGTGTCCTTGAATGTTATTTCGATAAATTTCTTATCGTCTGATAGCCTGGAGCGTATCGATAATATCCCGCCTTCTGGCATGGCATCGAGAGCATTCAATATAAGATTTGTGAAAACCTGCTTTATCTTATTATCATCGACCATTACTTGGGGTAATCGTTCATCGATCTCTTTCTCGACTCTTACATTACTCACGAGAACCTGACTGTCAAAGAGCAATAGAGTACTCTGGATTAGCTCATTTATACTGATCGGTTTTTTCTCTGGCAAACTCTGCCTTGAGAACTGCAGCAAACCTTTAACGATTTTGGCGCATCTTTCTGTTTCATCTATTATGATAGCAAGAAACCGAGCCAAGTCATTCTTGTCCTGAAGTTGTTCAGCCACAAGATGGCTGTTTATAAGGATGGACGTTAAAGGGTTATTGATCTCATGCGCTATGCCTGCTGCTAGCTTGCCGAGTGATGCCAGTTTCTCGGATTCAATCAGAGAAACCTGAGCCTTCTTCAATTCGTCAGTTTTTTTTCGGACTTTCTTCTCAAGACTTTTAGTCAACCCGACAAGCTCTTCAGTAGCCTTTTGCAATTCCGAGGTCATATGATTAAAAGATTCGCCGAGCTGCCCTATTTCATCATGGCTATCAATGTTGACTCGATGAGAAAGATCACCGTGAGCGATCTTGTCAGTTGCAAAAAGGAGCGCCTTTATGGGTCTTGTTATGTGCGTTGCAGAAAAATATGCTATTACGGATAATATGATTCCGCTTAGCAAAGCTATACCGAGAAATATGATAATGATGCGATTCTTCAGATCAACATACGGCTCTTCAAGGATACCGACATAAAGCATGCCGATGATATTATCGTTGATATCTCGGATAGGTTCATAGGCTGTTCTGTACCATGCGTTCACGACAAATGCCCTACCGATCCACGGTATACCACGAACGACCACCTGATCGTAGACCTCTTCTGATACTCTCGTACCAATAGCGCGTGAACCGTCAGCGGTAACGACATTAGTGCTTATCCTGAGATCATCGAGGAATATTGTAGCGGTACCGATATCCTTGTCTTTATACTGCTCACCGCGATAGACAATATCTTTTACCTTATCAACTATTTTAAAATTCCTGTTCAGTAATCGACCGCCGTATAAAATACCGAGTAGCTTATCGTCCCGGTCGAAAACTGGTGCCGCTGCCTTGATTACCATACCCGAAGTTTCCTCAATCTCAGTCCGGGGTCTTGCTTTGGGCGTCGGTATCAATTTAATCTTCGCATGCTGGGCTAAATCCGGATTCAAATTCGAGAGCCTTTCACCAGATATGATCTCGGTTGAAACAACGGCTTTTTTATTTATCTTTACCCAATCTACAATATCATCATGTAAGTACAACCGTTGCGTATTATGATCCGTCGGGTCCTCGATTACATAACCCTGTCTATCGACCAGGATAAGTATGTCGAGCGACTCGCGTTCCTGGATGTTATTTAATTCCTCAATCAGTATTTTATAATTGTGCGCAGATAAAGCATCCTCAATAAAGAATCTGATCGCGGTTAGGCGCACTGTGTTCTTGATGTTTTCAGCTTCTTCCACGTAGACCTCACGAGCTGAGTTGAGATCAAGTCTTACTTTATCTTGTGCCTGACTTATGACCGTACTGCCAATAAGATGAACGCCGACTAATGCGGACAAAAACACGCCTATGATAATAACGATTGAAAAACTTAAAATCAATTTGGTCCGCAGTAGCATCTTCAACATTTCCTCACTCTTTTTGAAGAAGTAATATAAAACATACGGTATTTTATACTATTCACTGCTGTTTGCAATAGAGAAAATTCATGGTTCACGATTCAAACAAGAATTCTTTTCAATAAGACGCTTGACTTTTGATAAAAGTTCTTTAGGCGTAATTGGTTTGGAAGCATAATCGTCAGCCAGATGATCCTGTGCAATATTCTGTGCATATCCCGGATCGCTGAGTTTTTCAGGAAGAGCGGTCAGTATCAGTACTGGAATCTTGTGCGTATCATTATCTTTTTTAAGTTCATAACAAACAGTATAGCCGTCTTTGTCTGGAAGCATAACATCGAGGATTATGGCATCAGGATGAAAGGCTTTTGCTAGTTTAATACCCTCTATCGCAGACTCTGCGATGTAGATTTCATAGCCGCTTCTTTGGAGAACCAATTCAAGCGAACTAAGAACATCAGTATCATCATCGATGATCAAAACCCTTTTCTTTCTGTGACTACTTCGTGTTTTTTCAACATTACTATTAAGGATTCCGGATATCATATTATGTAATGCATCTTTATTAACGGGTTTATCCAGATAGCCATCTGCTTTATGATATTTGGCGATCATTTTTGAATAACTGGTTTCTGATGCTTGACCAAGGCAGGTCACCATAATCACCGGAATATCGCATATAACCGGGTCATCTTTTATCTGCCGACAAATGTAGTATCCATCATAACCGGGCATCATGACATCGAGAAGAATTATATTTGGTTTTTCTTTACGCGCCAACGTTAACCCTTTATCACCATCACTAGCGGTAAGCACATCGTAGTTTTCACTTTCAAGCATGATTTTCGTGGTCTCACGAAAATCATAATCATCATCAATGATCAAAATCTTGACTTTTGTCATCTATCCCCCTGACCTTATCTTGGCGATTGTTTTTCTCAGCTGTGGAGTTTTCTTGCATTCCTCGGCTAGTAAATCATCCCGGAGACGATTAGTATATTTTGAGGATTGAAAACGGTAGCAAAATTTTATCCGTTTGGTCCGCTCTTTTTCGACCACGGCAACCACATCTTCAATAAAAACCCTCTCCTCGTCCGTCGGAATAACGAATATCTTGACTTTGGAATCAGTTGCACTGATATCACATTCACCATTCCGCGTTCGGGCAAATTGATTTTTTTCAAGATCGTATTTAATACCCAACCCTTCGAGTTCATCGAGGGTCTTGCTGCGCAGATAATTACACATCTCTCCGACACCGGCGGTAAAGACAATCGCATCTATTCTTCCCAGGGCTGCAGCATAAGCGCCGATATACTTTTTCAGTCGGTAACATTCAATATCGAGCGCTAGTTGTGCTCTCTTTTCGTTACGAACCCGGGCAGCCAGTAAATCGCGCCGATCCGTGTACTTACCGGTTATCCCGAGAATACCGGATTTTTTATTCAGCACTGCACTCATCTGTTCCGGAGTATAACCTTTTTTCTGCATAATGAAGAGGTCGACCGCAACATCATGGTCGCCGGCCCGGGTTCCCATGACAAGACCCTCTAGAGGAGTAAAACCCATGCTTGTATCATACGACACGCCATATTTGACGGCGTTCAGAGAAACACCGTTGCCGATATGGCATATCACAAGGTTACAATCAAAAGGATCCTTGCCCAGAAGTACAGCGCAGCGTCTCGACACATAGAGAAGCGATGTCCCGTGAAAACCGTATTTCCGGATCTTATATCTTTCATACCACTCATAGGGTAAAGCATAGGTATATATGTGTTCAGGCATGGTCTGATGCCATGCCGTATCCATAACCGCAACGTGTGGTATACCCGGAATAAAAGATCTTGCCGTTTCAATACCTATTATGTTCGGCGGGTTGTGAAGCGGCGCTAACATTACCAACTCTCGGAATGTCTCCAGGGTTTTATCCGTGATGATCACTGATCTTGCAAACTTCTCTCCTCCATGAACGACGCGGTGGCCAACCGCCCGGATCTCGTGCAAATCATTGATTACACCATGTTCTTGATCCGTCAGTATTTTAAGAACCAACTTGATCGCCTCAGCATATGACGGACAATCATGTTCCATTTTTTTTGTTTTGCGCTCCGGAACTTCGTGGTGGCAGATCGATCTCGGCTGACCGACGCGCTCGATTACTCCATTAGCCAGTGTCTTCTTGGTATCCCAATTGTACAGTTTATACTTGACTGATGAACTACCACAATTCAAACAAAGTATTATCATCTCCCCAAGATTACGATCCCTGTCATTGCTCAAGGTATGCACGTCCAGTATGCGTTTAACCTTTTTGAGCACCTCTTCTGGTGTTACGGGCTTTCGTAGGTAACCATCAACCGGCAGAAGTCTCGTACCGACTATTTTATTGAACTGAAGACTAGTGCTGTTTTCAATATTGGTAACGAGCAAAATCGGGATATCTGCATAACCATTCTTATTATAAGGGTCACGTAAGGTGTTGATCAGTCTAAAACCATCAGTTAGGCCGCTCAGGTGTGTTTCAAGGATAATGATATCGGGGTGCTCTTTTATCTGAACCTCCACGTGATCAGTCGAAGGGATCCAATTACAGGCAATGTGATTCTTTTCGAGTAAGCACTTAACCCTCCGAGCAAATCGTTCATCCTTATCGATTATCAATGCTTTCTTCATACCGTTAGGGCTCCAAGAGCAATCGAGACAAATTTCGATTCTTCAGTATCTGCACGAGAGGTCAGCACACAGGGTACATTGGCTCCGACAACGATCGCAGCAATACGGGCATTTGCGAGAATCGTGAGGGTCTTAAAAAACACGTTGGCTGCACAAATATTCGGGAAGATGAGGATATCGCTATCACCAGCAACAGGGCTACTATAATTCTTCGCTCGAGCGCAACGCTTTGATATCGCCAAATCCATGGCCAGTGGACCATCAACAATAGCTCCTGATATCTGAGCTCGCTCGGCAAGTTGTTTCATTAACTTCGCGTCTATCGTTGAATCGATTTTGTAACTGGGTTTTTCAATACAGGATATTATACCGGCTTTTGGCTGCCTGATACCCAGTGCTTTTGCGATATCAGTACAGAACCCTAACATACTCAGTTTTTGAGTTAAATCTGGGGTAACGATAATCGCAACGTCCGAAACGATAAGTAGTTTATGATAAGTTGGGACTTCGATTACCGTAACATGGGTCAACAAACCGCTACCAGTAACAAGCCCTTTCTTTTTATCGAGTATAGCCCGCATATAGTCAGGAGTGTTTATCATGCCTTTCATAAGAAAATCAGCCGCACCACTCCTGACCAACTCAACCGCCCTTACGGCAGTCATAACCGGGTCTGTTTCATTGATTATCTTAAAATACGAACGGTCAATGCCTTTAGCATCAGCCAATTCAATGATCCGAGCTTCTTCACCGATCAAAGTCGGTTCGACAATCTGTTCTTTCGCAGCACGATATATTGAACCGATAACAGATGGTGCATTGCCACCGGCAACTGCTAATCGCCGCTTATTGCCTTTCACCTTTTCCACAATTTCATCAAGCGTTCTGATAATACCCATTATCTGTACTCCTTCGCCTTCTCTTTATGGCGCAGAACCCGCAAAACCCCCTGAACCAAAGCGTTCATCTCATTACTTCCTGGATAAACCAGGACTCGAGCAATGAACCCGATTCGTTTTCTAATCAAATTGACGAACTTATTATCGTACGCTAAACCACCGGTGAATACTATCGCATCGACCTTTCCCGATAAAACTGCAGCGCCGGCACCGATCTCCTTGGCTATTTGATAAGCCATTGCTTCATAGACAATACGTGCTTCACGGTCACCTTGTCTAGCCATTTCTTTCACGACTTTCATATCATCGGTGCCTAAATACGCTGCAACTCCGCCTCTGGTCATTATATTCTTCTTTAAATCGTCAAGCGTGTATTTCCCCGATACAGCGTATTCAACACAAGCCCATGCCGGTAACCCACCTGACCGTGTTGGGGCAAAAGGTCCATCACCATAGAGTGCATTATTGACATCGACGACCTTGCCCTTCTTGTGTACACCGATGCTTATACCGCCACCAAGATGTGCTACTATTAGATTCGCCTTGCTATAGGTCATATTCAGAGCAACTGCCGCGCGCCGGGCAACGGCCTTTTGATTCAAAGCATGAAAAATACTCTCCCTTTGAATACCTGGTATGCCGGTAACACGCGCCAGGTCATCCATTTCATCAACCGATATCGGATCGACAACGTATGATGTCACACCAATTCTATCCGCAATATCCTTTGCCAAAAATGCACCGAGGGTTGATGCATGTTCACTGTTCTTTTTTAATTCGCGGAGCATTGCTTCATTGACCAAATATGTTCCAGCGGGAATCGGTTTTAAGCGACCACCCCGTCCAACTATGCAGACGAAACCATCAAGCGCAAATCCAGCGTTTTTAAGACAGCTCAGTATATTAAATTTTCGAAAATCGAGTTGATCCATAACACTAGTATACTTCGACAAATCCTGCAGCGTATAGTTGATCTCTTCGACGTATATCTCTTTATCATTGTTATAGACCGCTATCTTCGTTGAAGTAGAACCGGGGTTAATAGCTAAAATGAACCTGTCTTTTCGCGCTCTCACATCAATCTCCCCCTGTCGTCACTTCATCGGCGGCAGCGTGTGCTGGTAATTCTACGATAAAGGTCGAACCTACATCAACAGTACTCTTTACCGTAATCGTTCCAGCATGCGCTTCGATAATCCTTTTCACGATAGATAGACCAAGCCCTGACCCCAATGTTACTTTTGCTCTTCGACTTCGATAAAATTCATCGAAAATATATGGAAGGACATCTTTTTCTATACCTATTCCGGTATCCTTAATTTCCACGCGTACTACTTCCGGTAACCTGCTTACGCATACGATGACCGAACCGCCTTCCTTACTGTAGTTAATACCGTTGCTTATAAGATTGGTCAAGGCTTCATATATGAAATCCCGATGAGCGTGTACTCTACAAGTATCTTTACCTTCGATACTAAGTTTTATAGACTTTTCCTCGGTAAGTGGATCCAGGAATCTGACAATATCTTTTATGACCCCAACAATGTCGAAATCGACATATTCCTGAACCAGCATCTCCCGGTCAATTCTCGAAAATGACAACCATTTGTCGATCAACTTCAATAACTCACCAATGCGGCACTGAGAACGCATGAGCATGCGCCTTTGTTTTTCGTTAACATCACCAGCCATGCCACCAAGGATTACTTCAAAGTACTGTTGGACTGCAACAAGTGGCACCTTGAGTTGATGCGAAACCATGGATATGAACCGTTCACGTATCTTCTCCTTTTCATGCCGCAATTTCCCTGTTTCAAGAAGCAGATCCCTGTGCTGCCTTGCTCTGGTGGCAATGACCCTGAGTTCTTCCGGAGTAAACGGTTTTGGCAGAAAATCGAATGCGCCTTTTTTTATGGACTCAACTGCTGACTCCACAGTTGCATAACCGGTAATAACCACGGTAACCACATTTTCGTCCATACTGCGTAGTCTTTCGAGTACCTCCATGCCACTCATTCCAGGCATTTTTAGATCCAAAAAAACCACATCAAAGGATGACGCGTGATACTTTTCTAAGCCGCTTGAACCAGTCCTACTTGAATCGACCGTATAACCATCACCGCGCAGCACATCTGCACATGACTCGCAAATGGTCGGTTCATCGTCTATTATCAATATTTTACCTTTGCAAACAGACATCTAATACTCCTGCGGCAATTTCTGAAGCTCGGCAGATGAAAAAACAGGACCATCCTTACAGACATATTTATGCCCGATATTGCAGCGTCCACATTTACCGATGCCACACTTCATGCGCATTTCAAGGGAAAGAAATATCGAGTCGTCACTAAAACCGAGTTCTTTCAACACGGGCAGCGTGAATTTTATCATGATTGGCGGTCCGCAAACAAGGGCGATGGTCTGTTTAGCGGCTGGTGCGATTTTCTTCAATACTGCGGGCACGAAACCTTCATACCGCGACCATGATTTATCTCCCTTATCAACGGTCACCTGCATGGCTAAATCGTTTCTTTTTTCCCAGGCCCAGAGTTCACTTTTGTAGAGCAGCTCGCCTGGAGTCCGCGCACCATAAATGACCGTTAGATCTCGATAGTTAAACCGATTAGCTGAATCAAGTATATATTTAACAGTCGCACGCAACGTAGTAAAGGCGAATCCTCCGCTAACAATCAGAACGTTGCTGTTACGCATTTTCTCAAAAGGATACGTGTTTCCGAGGGGACCCCGGACACCTATTATGTCACCTATTTCTGCATGGTGTAGTTTAGTCGTCACAACACCGGTACGTTTGACCGTAAAAAGCAGATAACCTTTTTCTGTAGGCGACGACGCTATGCCGATAGGACATTCGCCCACACCTAATATCGAAAGTTCAGCAAATTGGCCGGGCATAAAATTGAACGCATCCGCATCTTCCTTATTTAAAAACACAAGCCTGAATGTCTTTATATCGCGTGCATCGTTCTCAATATTTATGTTATCGATCCTAACCGGTATGGGCATATACGGGTTCTTCATCGTTCCTCCGCTATATCCATAATGATTTGCCTGATATCGATGTTTACTGGACAGTGTATAATACAACGGCCACAGCCCACGCAGAATGTCTCCCCATAATACTCAACCGCGTAATTGAATTTGTGCATGATACGTTGTCTCATGCGCTCTTTTATACCCGGTCGCGGGTTATGCCCCGAGGCATGCAAAGTGAAAAGTGGATACATGCAAGAATCCCAGGTGCGCACTCGTCTACCGCTTTGCTTGACGACCTCATCGGTAACATCAAAACAATGACAGGTTGGACAGAAATATGTGCAGATGCCGCAGCCCAAGCATTTCTGGGCGAGTTTCTCCCACCATGGTCCTTGAAAATTGTTTAGTTTTTCCTTGAATTCATCAATATCAACGAATCTCTTCACCATCTGACAAGCCTTATTGACCAAATCATCCTTTTCAACAATATCTTGAGAAGTCGCCGGTTCAGTTTCAACATCAATATTGGTGAATATCTCTTCTCCACCTGGGGTTAAGGCCTTCATAAGATAACGATCATTGAGTTTATACATCATAATATCTGCCCCCTTCTCTGAATCCGGACCACATCCCACAGTGGTACAGAAACATGTTGGGCTAGGGCTATTGCATGCAAGACAGACTATCTTCGTCGCTTCACGGCGTTGTCGATAATAGGGGTCTTGCGGTTCATTGCTAAGGAAAACCTTATCCAAGTAGGATATTGCAAGTGCATCACATGGTCGCAGTCCAAACAACAAAGTGGGTTGTACTTCAGGTTTATCTTGCTTAGCTTTCTTATCTGCCGAGTCATACCACATAAGAGACTCTGTTTGAGGAAAGAAAAACCCTTTAGGTGACATTTTGGTATTTCCGTAGTCTAAGGCAAGCTCTTCTGATTTATGTATAGCGGCAAAACTCTCACCGTCGTCCTTTTTTGAAGGACCGAAAATCCTATATGTTTCGGTCAACGACGCAATCAACTCGGGTAACCTGCTTTCGCTAAGAATTACACCAAGTCGTTCCCTTTTCACCATTTTCTATACCTCACTCTGGTTCAATCATGAAATCTTGTTTATCCTTAGCACTATATGTTGCCAGGGGCTGCAGTTCTTCTGGTGCCACACCAGGTTCGTAACCAAACCGTTCTTTGACTTCATCAACGAGCATCCGGGTAAACAACCGAAGGTTGATGTTCATAGGACAAGCGCGTACGCATGCACCGCAGTCAACACAACGCCCAGCCTGATGGAAGATCCTAATTGTATGGTAAAATATTATGTCTGTAAGATCAGTGGTCACACCAAACCACCGTGGTTTTGTCTGTTCTGCAAAGCACTCCTTGCAGTAGCAATTCGGACAGGCATTTCGGCAAGCATAACAGCGTATGCATTGACCCAACTCCTGCTCAAGAATCTGCCACCTCTCTTCCCGCGGCTTCATCAAGAAATCATGCACTGTAGAATCAGATGTAGTCGCTTGACGCGGCTGCTGTGCGGTTCTTATAAGCATATCATAGACAGTCGGCACTGCATGCTTGCAGGTACGGCAAGGTTCGCAGAGATTCTCTTCTTTGCTGAAAACACGCTCGCCTTCTTTTGATCTAACCGTGATCTCATCGGCGGTCTCGTCAACACCAATAACCTCATCACTATTGACTTGTGATAATATCCTTTTGTAGTCCACCATACCAGAACAAGATATACCAATAATATAAATTTGGTCTCTTGTTAACTGCTTTTCTTTTATCAATTCAACAAGGGAGCGGCTATCACAACCTTTACAGATAATACCGACGCGAGTAGACCTTTTGTTTTTCACTCGCGACATAATGTGCGGTAAATAGACCGCAAGGTTATTGGTGCAAAAACTATTCCAAATGAGTTTTCTTGCCTCTTTCTCACTCGACACAAAACAGGGTGATGTACGCAGCGGTAAAGTACCCTTTTCATAACCTATGAAGACATCGATTTTCTTCTGCTTTAGAAGCTTTCCGACATTACTTCTTATTTCGTGTTCTGCTCGTTTCATAATACCCTTTCAACAAAGTTTCTATTCTTTTTGAAATAGTTCATAGGACCACATTTCCTGATATCATCAGTGACTTGCTTTACCACTTTGGCAAAACGCGCACCTTCTGCAGCAGACACCCATGAAAACTGAACCCTTTCCGGTTCAATACCTAAATACTCCAAGAACTTTTTAAGAAGGGCAAACCTTCTCCGGGCAAAATAGTTGCCGCTGATGTAATGGCAGTCACCTGGATGGCATCCTGATACAAGCACACCGTCGAACCCGCTTTGAAGAGCCTTAATAATATAGAGCGGGTTTATCCGACCAGAACATGGCACCCTTATTACCCTAAATGTTGTCGGGTACTGAAATCTACTCACACCAGCCAAATCAGCACCAGCATAAGAACACCAATTACACAAAAAAGCCAGTATCCTGGGCTCAAAAGGGTTAGTCTTATTGTCCGATTGTCCGATTGTCTTATCATCTGATTGTTCCATAGATTATCTCCTTATATCATATCGCTGTCAATGCCGCAAGTATCTGCGCATCCTTAGAACCCTTGATATTTATCGCAGCCGATCTGCAGGACGCAGAACATATACCACATCCTTTACACAACGCTTCATTTACCCTGGCGATCCCCTTTTCGCCATCGAGTTCAATGGCACTATACGCACAAACATCAATACATAACCCACAACCGTTGCAGCGTAGTTCATCAATGCAAGCAACTTTTCCCTCAGCTTCAATCTCGTCTTTGCTCAACACCGTGATGGCACGTGATGCAGCTGCCTTTGCTTGTGCAATACTTTCTCTTATGTCCTTAGGATAATGCGCAAGACCGCAGACAAATATACCATCGGTTGCAAAATCCACCGGTCGTAATTTGACGTGAGCTTCAAAAAAGAATCCATTACTGCCAAGAGGAACTTTCAAAGCCTGAGAGAGTAGTTTATTGTCTGTATTCGAAACGATCCCAGTGCTCAGAATAAGGAGATCCGGTTTCAACTGCAATTGTCGATTCAATATCTTCTCCCGTACCTCAACACTAATAACCCCATTGTCGCTGGTGACTTGCGGCTTCTCCTGTTCGTCATATTGCACGAAAACTACCCCTGCTTCACGGGCTCTTTTGTAATACAATTCCTTGAGGCCATAGGTTCTCACATCGCGGTAGAGCACAAATATCTGTATCTTTGGATGAAGTTTCTTCAAAAGCAAAGCATTTTTGATTGCCGTACTACAACATACTCTGCTGCAATAGGGGTTAACCTCGTTTCTCGAACCGACACACTGTATCATTACAACTGATTTTATTTTTTCTATCATTCCAGGCAGGTATTTGGTCGTCTTTTTTCCACGGCGTGATTTTTTCTTGCCCTTGATAATCCCGGTCCCTGAGTTATTATTTTCGAAACCCGAAAGCCATATTTCGAGTTCTCGTTGCGTTAATACCCGTGGATTATCCCCATAAAAATACTCTTCAGGTTCATACTCACGGGCACCCGAGGCAACGATAACTACGCCGTGTTTGACCTCGATCGTCCGTTCTCTATCTCCATTATGTGCTTGTTCCTTACCAATACCCTTTATAATGGTTTGGAAATTTCCAATGAAGCCTTTGATCTCTTTTATTTCCGAGGAGGTGTAAACAGTAATATCAGGATGTTGTTTTATCCGCTGTATTAAGCCAGTGATCAATGGAGCGGTATCTCCTTGTTCCAGTGTATATGGGATATCGAGCAGATTACCACCTAGTCGATCTTCTTTTTCAATGAGGTTAACATGATATCCTTGTTCTGCGATATCCAAAGCAGCGGTCATACCAGCTAGACCACCTCCTATTACCAAGCTATTCTTGTCGACGCTCATATGTGTTTTATCGAGCGGTTCAAGATACGCAACCTTATGGACTGCCATTTTGACGATCTCTTTTGCTTTCTTAGTC